>JBDTPM010000096.1:0-2909 GCA_039932695.1 Gallionella sp.
CAGAGCTGCCAGCAGCGTACCGCCGTGCAACCACAAATGTCGCCACATCAGGGGTTCAGGGATGATTTTTTTCATATTAGGAACACCGGTTTTGACTCCGCCGCGAAACAGGTGGAACCAGACCAGAAAGGGGACGATCTTGTAGAGCATCCCATGAATCACAGACATCACAAAACCCAGAAAAAACACCAGTACAGACAATGCCCCAAGGTGGTCGATCGATACCGGCGAGAGCAGTGATGTCAGACCGAGCAATGCGGAGAGAAGAAGTGAGTACATGCCCAACCGGAAGAAACTGAGGGTTGCATCCGGAACACGCCGGCGACGCTGACTTTGCAACCTGAGTGTGGCCACAGCAAAGCAAATAGCCAATGACCAGAGCAGGATTTCCGCAAGATATGCTATCCATTGCGGCATTGGCTGGAACAATAGCAGCATCAGATTCAATAGCAGCGCGCTGAAGATCGCAGGGGCCAAACTCGCGGTCAGCCATTTCGGGTAGCCCGGAGTGAGCTGGAACATCGGCACAACCTGGTAAGACACGCCGACGATCAGCAGCATCACCCAACCGCCCAATCCCAGACTGACATGGGCTTGCGCCAATTGGGCATAGGGAATGGACTTGCCGGTAGCATAACCTCTTGCCAACAACATGCCGAAAATCACCGCTCCCGCAAGTGAACATATGGACAACAGTATTGCGGTCTTCGTGGCATTTCGTGCCGTGGCACGCGCCAAACTGATCAGGCTGGCGACTATGAATATCATAAATGCCCAACCCAGCAGCGGCCAGGAAAGATCGAGCAGCTCCGGCTTGCTCAGCATAAAACCGGCGGACAACAGCAGTGTTCCCGCGATCAGAGGCACGAGGGTGAGCCATGCCACCAATCCGGATCCGGGCATGGGACTGCCGATCAACACAGGAAGAATTTGCTGGGTGGCGCCCAGCATGATCATCGTGATGAATCCCAAAGTGATGCAATGCGTGGCGGCAAGTAGCGCGGGGGAATGTATATCGGCAAATGAATCACTGCCGCCCTTTGCCAGCATCAGTGCGGCCAGCACCAGGAAAAGCGGTGCCATCGCGAAGTAGCGCAGCGGCACGGAAATGGGCGGAGCCTGTTCGGTACTGAGAGATGCGATTCTCATACGGCGTGAGTGATCAGAATTTCAAAACTGCCATCCTCAAGTCCGGTGGTCTGCCATGCATAACCGGTGTCGTGCAGCACTTCGTAGAGCGGGTAGGGTTCGCGGTGGATACGCACGTGCAATCCTGTCCCGGCGGGGAGCGATCGCAGCGCTTGCATGATGCTCTCGAACGGCTCCGGCGGAGGCAGTCCGCGTACGTCGATTTCCATACAATCCTCCCTGGGCGGAGCGATCAGGCTTGTTGCATGCGATTGAGAACAGACTCCCGCTCCGCTGACAAAACGCGATCCGCGATGGGATAGAGAATCTGCTCTTCCTTGAGATTGTGCTGCTGCATCACCATCAGCAGAGTCTCCGAAAGTCCCTGGTATTCTTGCGTATCCTCATTTGCCAAAGCGGCCGCCATCTGATCGAGCAGTTCGTTGATCTGTGTGTGCTCCATGCACATGATGTGCACCGGCCCTGCTGGGCCGCCCGCAGACACCAACTCCGGGAAAAGCACTTCTTCCTCGATACGAAAGTGATGCGCCATGTCATCGCGAAAAGTATTAAAAGCGGATTTGGCTACGCTCCACTCCCTGGTGTAGGAAGCTTTCTCGGCAATGGCGAATTCATCGTCACAGACCTTATGGCCGCCGGCCATATATTCCGTAATGGTTTGCATATTTCATCCTCCATCCTTACTGAGCGTGATGCACTGAACCATTCCTGAGCCACTCGACTGCCCCTAAATCAAGCTAAGGAAACGCTGATTAAGTCCGTTCGTGGTGAGTGTTTCACGTTCGCACCCCTCGATACACCGCGCTACGCGCGGTACTCTGGGCGAACGTGAAATGTATCGAACCACAGTTTTGGACTAACTCAGCGTTTTCCTAATCGAAAGGCTGCTCGCTATTGAGCCAGCATTTAATTTGTGAAATGTGGAATTTTTCACACATTACACTAATACATGTATAATGTATACATGTTAATGCCGGGATTCACCATCCGGACGATTAACAGACCGCAATTATTTTTTACCAAACCAATGGAAGGAACCCAAATGAACCACACTTGCTCCAACGCCACATCACAAGACATGCGTTACCCGTTCGATGCCCGCGGTGTCGCAAAACGTTTCCGCCACGCTGCCATTTTTGGCGCGCTGGACTCACTGAATCCCGGCGAGACCATGTCCTTCTGCAACGACCACGACCCGTTACCGCTGCTCACCCAATTGACGCAACGCTATGGAGATACCATCGCAATCAACTATGTCGCACGCGAACCCGGCCAGATCGTCATCGACTTCACCAGAAAATAGCTGGGCTGTGCAGTGTAGTCGCCGCGCGTGACGGCTTGTTTGGACTATTTTCGTCACATTGGTTTGCTGATGGCCCAAATGTGACCAGTGCAAACTGATGATCTGCAAGCTGAGCTGTTGCGCTCCGGAAGCGTGTTCGTCAGCAGCACCTTCGGTGTGCCGGAGTTGACTCCGCATGAGGCCCTGCATGTGAACGACCTGCATCGTTCGTCGCTACTCGTATTGCGAATGTAGCCTATTTATAAAGAGATATGGATGTAGTGCGGGATACAGAGAATTAGCAGCTGAGATTCCATTCCATTTATTAATAAAATCTGGGGCGGCCATTATTGTCCATTTGAGATGCGACCAAGATTGGTGCGGGGGTCCGCTCCTCGGCCTTTGTTGCCTGTCAGTACCTGAGTTTTGTGGGGCAGCTCCAGAGTGGTATGCTGCCGCTCAATTACACGGGAATCGA
>JBDTPM010000097.1:0-2127 GCA_039932695.1 Gallionella sp.
GAGTTGACCATCAATGAAGGAAAGAACCGTCAAGTGCGGCGCATGACCGCAGCGGTGGGATTGCCCACGCTGCGTTTGATACGCTACCGCATCGGCGAGTGGTCTCTGGATGGATTGGAACCGGGTGAGTGGAGACTCGAAGAGCAGTGAACAATCGCGTTGACAAACAATGCGGCGGCTTTTAACGTGCAGGGGAAATCTAACTGCTTGAGGTCACCATGTCTTATTCACTGCCATGCCGTTTATTGCTGATCGCGATGTTTGTCCTGATGGGGTTGAATGGCAGCGGTCACGCCGCCGAACGATCCCGTGCAGCGGCCGGCAAGCCGGTGAAATCGCTAACAGGCACGTGGTACGGCGCCAAGAGTTCGATCACCTTCAAAGCGGACGGCACCACTATCTTTGAGGGGAAAAGATACTATTACGCCGTTACCAACGGCGGCCTGATACAGTTCAGCAAAAAGAACAGTAGCCGCGCCGTCCCTTACCAGCTTTCCGGCGGCAAGCTCACCTTGATGGTGAACGGCAAGCCGCAGGTTTATACCCGCAAGCGACGATAACAGAGCAAGCCAGCCAGAGTCTCGCTGCGATGTGCCGCCCGAGACTCTTGAAGTCAGCTTTGCATGGCTGTTCGACTGATAAAACTACTGATGAAACTACTAGCCATCCCACTAAGCAACCAGAAAACGGTTGCCAAGTGGTTGGTTATAGCCATCTGACTAAGCCGCTGAAGCGGCAAGTCATTGGTTATAGCCATTCCACTAGGTTGTCAAAAGGCTTTGCATAGCCATTCGGCTAAGTCACCCAAAGGTCTTGCATAGCCATCTGACTAAGTTGGCAAACTACGCCAATAAGTCATTAGTTAACGGTGACATAAGCCGCTGGTTAACGACAACCAAGTGGCTGGTTATAACCAGGCAAACTTCGCCAGGTAAGTCGCCAGTCAGCGGCCCCGGCGCGCAGCAGGTTTGGGTGAGAACAAGGCAGGCTGAGGCAGGGATTGATGACGTGCGGCCTCGGAAAGATGTTGTTGTTCAGTTGGCGGTTGCTGCGGTTGTCGAGGCTTGGCAGGTTGCTGTCCATGACGGGGTTGCTGCTCGCGTTGCTGCGGATTGCGCGGCTTTTGGCCTTGTCCGCCGCGTGGCGGCTGATTGCGATCACTTCTTCCCGAAGTATTGCCTGTCCTGAGCCCCGTCGAAGGGCCGGTCCTGGGCCCGTTCGAAGCCTGTCCTGAGCTCTGTCGAAGGGGGCCGCCTCGTCTTTGGCCGTGAGGCTGGCGCGGCGGGCGCGGAGCTTCAGCGGGAAGGTTGGCGGGCGGCACGAAACTGTCTATCGCAACTACCGGGATCTCGCGTTTGATCAATCGCTCGATGTCTCTCAGAAACTGCGATTCTTCCTTGTCCACCAGTGAGATCGCCGCGCCGCTGCTGCCCGCGCGTCCGGTACGACCGATACGGTGCACATAGTCTTCCGGCACGTTCGGCAATTCAAAATTCACCACATGCGGCAACTGATCGATGTCCAGCCCGCGCGCGGCGATGTCGGTTGCGACCAGCACCGGCAGCGAGCCGTCCTTGAATTGCGCCAAAGCCTTGGTACGCGCCGGCTGGCTCTTGTTGCCGTGTATCGCGGCTGCAGGTATTCCGTCCGCGATCAGTTTTTCAGTCAGCCGGTTTGCGCCATGTTTGGTGCGGGTGAACACCAGCACTTGTTTCCAGTCGTTATGCTTGATCAGATGCGACAGCAAATGGCTCTTCAGCTTTTGCGGCACGAGGTGCACGCTTTGCGATATCAGTTCCACAGTGGAGTTGCGGCGCGCCACTTCGACATAGCCGGGGTTGTGCAGCAATCCGTCGGACAGTGTCTTGATCTCATCGGAGAAAGTCGCCGAGAACAACAGGTTCTGGCGTTGCTTGGGCAGCAGCGCGAGGATCTTTCTGATATCGCGGATGAAGCCCATGTCCAGCATGCGGTCGGCTTCGTCCAGCACCAGGATCTCGACGCCGGAAAGATCCAGCGTCTTTTGCCCGACGTGATCGAGGAGTCGTCCGGGCGTAGCCACCAGGATGTCGATCTGCCCGCGCAAAGCTTTCATCTGCGGATTGATGTTCACGCCGCCAAACATCA
>JBDTPM010000098.1:0-6730 GCA_039932695.1 Gallionella sp.
GGAACGTGCCGGCGACCTCGCCGCGCTGCTCACCAATCTCGAACCCAACGACGTGCTGTTCATCGACGAGATCCATCGCCTCTCGCCCGTGGTGGAAGAAATCCTCTATCCCGCGCTGGAGGACTACCAGATCGACATCATGATCGGCGAAGGACCGGGCGCCCGTTCGGTGAAGATCGATCTGCCGCCGTTCACGCTGGTCGGTGCGACTACTCGCGCGGGTATGTTGACCAATCCGCTGCGCGACCGTTTTGGGATCGTCGCGCGTCTGGAGTTTTATACGCCGGAGGAATTGCAGCGCATTGTCACCCGCTCGTCCGGATTGCTGGAATTGCCCATTTCGCAGGATGGCGCGCTGGAGATCGCCAAGCGTTCGCGCGGTACGCCGCGTATCGCCAACCGCCTGCTGCGCCGCGTGCGCGACTACGCCGATGTGAAGGCCAATGGCGATGCGACGCGCGAGGTGGCGGATGCCGCGCTGACCATGCTGGACGTGGATGCGCGCGGGCTGGATGTGATGGACAGAAAATTATTGCTGGCCGTGATCGAAAAATTCCTCGGCGGCCCGGTCGGGCTGGACAATCTCGCTGCCGCCATAGGCGAGGAGCGCGACACCATCGAGGACGTGCTGGAGCCATATCTGATCCAGCAGGGCTATCTGCAGCGCACGCCGCGCGGCCGGATGGCCACCGCGATCGCATATCGTCATTTCGGACTGACGGTTGCCAATAATCCGGTCAACCTCAATCCTGTCAGCCGGGATCTGCTGGATGAGTAAGAGCAGGATATTTTCATTGCCGCTCAGGGTGTATTTTCAGGATACCGACGCGGGCGGGGTGGTGTATCACGCCAACTATTTGAACTTTATGGAGCGCGCGCGGACTGAATGGCTGCGTACGTATGGCTACAGCAATGCCGGGTTGATGAAGGAATTCGGGGTGGTGTTCGTGGTGCGATCGATGAAGATCGATTACCTCAAGCCCGCGCTGCTCGACGATATGCTGAGCGTCACCGCGCAGATCAAGGATGTCGGGCGCAGCCGGGTCAGCGTTGTGCAGGTCGTTCAGCGCAAAGACGAAGTGCTGGTCGAAGCGGAAGTGCATCTGGTCTGTGTCTCGATAAAGAGTTTCAAACCGGTGAGTGTGCCGGAAGTGTTGCGTAATCAATGGAAGGATTGAATGCATGGAAGTGACCAAGGATTTGTCGTTCATACATCTCATCATCAATGCCAGCATATTGGTGCAACTGGTGATGGGTTTGTTGCTGGTGGTGTCGTTGCTGTCATGGTGGTACATCTTCCTCAAGATGTTCGCGATACGCAGGGAGACCAGGTTGACCGCAGAGTTCGAAGAAGCGTTCTGGCACAACCAGAACCTGAACGAGCTGTACAAATATTCGAGCGGCAGCGCGTGGCGTGACCAGGGTTCTCTGGAGCGTATCTTCGCAGCCGGATTCGTGGAGTTCGTGAAGCTGAAGAAGCAGCATGGTGTGGATGCCAGCGCGGTGATGGATGGCACGCGCCGCGCGATGCGCGCGACCTATCAGCGCGAGGTCGACAGGCTGGAATCGCATCTGGCGTTTCTCGCCTCGGTCGGTTCGGTCAGCCCCTACGTCGGGCTGTTCGGCACGGTGTGGGGCATCATGAACGCGTTTCGCGGTTTGGCGAACGTGGGTCAGGCGACGCTGGCGCATGTCGCGCCGGGCATCGCTGAAGCGCTGGTGGCGACCGCGATGGGCCTGTTCGCGGCGATCCCTGCAGTGGTCGCCTACAACCGCTATGCCCACGAGATCAATCGTCTTTCCACCCGCTTCGACAGCTTTACCGAAGAGTTTTCCAACGTTTTGCAGCGCCAGCCGTGAGCAGCAACCGCCGCCGCAACAACCGTCTGATGAACGAGATCAACGTCGTGCCTTATATCGACGTGATGCTGGTGCTGCTGGTGATCTTCATGGTGACTGCGCCGCTGATGAATCCCGGCCAGATCGATCTGCCGCAGGTTGGAAAGTCGTCAGAACCGGCACCTGCGCCGCTCGAAGTCATCATCAAAAAGGACTCCACACTGGCGCTGCGGGACCATGCCAAGGGCAGCAAGGAAATGAGTGTGTCGCGTGACGAATTGATCAGGGTATTGAAAGTCAGGAAGGGCGATCAAGCCAGGCAGGCAGTGGTTATCTCCGCTGACCGTAACGTGCGTTATGAAGAAGTCGTCAGCGTGATGGATCTGCTGCAACAGCAAAATATCCAGAAGGTGGGTCTGCTGACCAAATTGAAAGCGGAATGAGCGCGACAGTTTCTTATGAGCCGTACCAACTGCCTGCCGGACTGCTGGCTCTGGCGGTGCACTGTGCTTTTTTCGCGCTGCTGTATTTCGGCTTTACATGGCAGGTGCAACCCGCAAGGACGATGAGCGTGGAGTTGTGGAAGAGCCTGCCGGAGGACGAGATCGCTTCACCGGCCGCCCCAAGGATCGCAGAAGCCGCACAGCCGGCGCAACCGGAAAAATTGGTCAAAGCGGATATCGCGCTTACGGAAAAAAAAGATAACAAGAAAATCGAAACCCAACCCGTCGTGACCAAGCCGGAAATAAAGAAGGTGGAAACCCAGCCCGTCCAGCAGAAGCCGGTTGAAGCGGATCAGCGCGAAGCTATCGCAGCCCAGCAAGCCGTGCAGGCCGCGCGGGAAAAAGCCGACCAGATCGCGCGTGACAAGGCAGCACAAGACGCGGCGATGGACGCCATCGTGAATGAATACAAGGCAAAGATCATCACCAAGATACGACGCAACATCGTGAAGCCGCCGGACGTGCCGGACAATGCGCGTGCCGAATTTCGTGTCACGCTGCTGCCTGGCGGAACGGTGCTGAGTGCGGAGCTGAAAAAGTCCAGCGGCAATGTGGCTTATGACAATGCGGTGGAGCGCGCCATCCTGAAATCCCAGCCCTTGCCACTGCCGGCCGATGTGTCGATGTTCAATCGTTTTAGAGTGCTGCTGCTGGTGTTCCGGCCTGCAGAATAAAGGAGTGTCTATGTTGTTGCGCGTATTTCAGGGCGTGGTCGGCTCGTTGTTTTTGCTGCACGCCTCGATCGCAACTGCCGAATTGAGCATCGAGATCATCGGTGCGGGGGAGAGCCAGGTCCCGGTCGCGATCGTGCCGTTCGGCGGGGATCACAAACTGTCGGTTGCTATCAATGATGTGGTGGTGAACGATCTGTTGCGCAGCGGGTTGTTCCGGATGATAGATGCGGAGGGAATATCCCCGCACGAGCCCGCCGAGGTCAGCTATCCGGATTGGCAAGCGCGCGGCGCGGAAGCGCTGGCGATAGGAGCGATCTCGGTCCAGACGAACGGGCGCATCGAGGCGAGATTTCGCTTGCTGGATGTGGTCAAGCAGACCGAGCTGGCCGGCCAGGTGGTCTCGGCGAGCGACGGGCAGGTGCGGGCAGTCGGTCATCGCATCGCCGACCTGATCTATGAGAAATTCACCGGTGACAAGGGCGTGTTCAGCACACGCATCGCGTATGTGAACCGCAATGGCCAGCATTTTCGACTGATCGTGGCGGACAGCGATGGGTATAACGAACAGACCGTACTTTCCCAGAATCAGCCGATCATGTCGCCAGCCTGGTCGCCGGACGGCAGCCATCTTGCCTATGTCAGTTTCGAGAGCGATCATGCCGTGGTTTATGTGCAATCGTTGTACACGAACCAGCGCAAGTTGCTGGCCGGTTTCAGCGGCAGCAACAGCGCGCCGGCCTGGGCGCCAAACGGCAAGCAACTGGCGATCGTGTTGACACGCGATGGCAGTTCGCAGATATACCTGGTACGTCCGGACGGAAGTGATGTGCGCAGGCTCACTTTCAGCGGCGAGATCGACACCGAGCCGAATTTCTCACCGGACGGACAGAACCTGCTATTCCTCTCGGATCGCGGCGGCAGCCCGCAGATCTACCGTATGCCGGTGAAGGGCGGGCAGGCAGAGCGCTTGACGTTTGGCGAGGGTTCCAACTTTTCGCCGCGGCACAGCCCGGATGGAAAAGGTTTCGTGTTCACTCATCGCGTCAGCGGTAAGTTCTACATCGCGATGCAGGATTTTCAGACCGGACAGATGGAGATCCTTACCGAAGGCGGATGGGAGAAAAAGCCCAGCTTTGCACCCAATGGCAAGCTCATCATGTTTGCCAGTGAGGCGCGCGAACGTGGTATATTGGCGACTGTGTCCAGCGACGGACGCGTCAAGCAGCGTATGTTCACGCAAACTGGCGATGCTCGCGAACCTGTGTGGGGACCAGGACCTTGAACTCAACCAAGCAGAGGAGAAGCACCATGAAGAAACTGTTAGCCAGCATCATATTAGTGAATTTGCTTGCGGCCTGTGCCAGCGAACCGACAGAGCCTGAGGCTGTCGCACCTGAGCCCGCACCGGTAGTGGTTGCAGAACCCGTACCTGCTCCCGCACCCGCACCTGTGGTCGTGGTTGACCCACTGAATGATCCAAACAGCTTGCTGTCCACGCGCAGCACTTATTATCCGTTCGACGTTTCCGCGGTGCAGGATTCCGACAAGCCTGTCGTGCAAGCGCATGCAGAATATCTGAGCCAGCATTCCGATCGCAAAGTGCGCCTCGAAGGTAATTGCGACGAGCGTGGCAGCAATGAATACAATCTCGCCCTGGGCCAGCGTCGTGCCGATGGCGTGAAGAAGATGCTGGTGCTGGGCGGCGCGAGAACCGGCCAGATCGAAACGGTCAGTTATGGCGAAGAGAAGCCCAGGGCTACCGCTCACAATGAAGCCGCATGGTCGCAAAATCGCCGTACCGATATAAAGTATTAAAGTAGTCATCATGCTTAAGTTGTCCGCCTGGTTGCTGGTGGGTTGGTGTATCGCAGCCCCCGCCCAGGCGGGTTTGTTTGCGGACGATGATGCGCGCAAACGGATCCAGATACTTGAAACGCGTTTGCTCAAGATCGAGGAATCCCTCAACCAGCAAACCAGGTCCATGCTCGACTTGCAGGGACAGATCGAATCCCTGAATGCCGAGATACGCAAACTTCGCGGACAGAATGAAGAACTGCTGCATGGTTTGCAGGATGCAGAGAAGCGTTCGAAGGATTTTTATGTGGATCTGGATACGCGACTGCGTCATTTTGAATCGGCTGAAGAAGCCGCCAGAGTAGCAGCCGAAAATGCCGCCAAGGAAGCGGCCGCGAAGCCCGTTGCCGTTCCCGCGAACGCCAATCCTCCGGCAGCAACGATACCTGTCGACCCATCCGATCCCACTGCCGAGAACCGCGCCTTTGAGAGTGCCTACGCATTATTCAAGAGTGGCAGTCATGCGAATGCGGTCAAGGCATTCCAGGAATTCATCGGCAAGTATCCCGATTCGGTACATGTATCCAATGCGAAGTTCTGGTTGGGCAATGCGCTGCAAAAAACGATGAATTACAAGAGTGCGCTGAATGTCTATCAGGAGCTGCTCAAGAGTACTCCAGAGTCCCCTCGAGCTGCGGATACGATGTTCAATATCGCCGAATGCCAGCGCGAGCTGAAGCTGGCAGTGGCGGCGAAGAAAACCCTCAAGCAACTTGTTGCCACTCACCCTGACAGCATAGCTGCCGCCAAGGCCAGGAAGCTTCTTTCCTCCAAAAAGTAGTTCAACATGCCGCACTCCGATCCGGGCGCGCTCCTGCGCATCACTGAAATATTCTTTTCTCTGCAAGGCGAGACCAGTCGTGTCGGTCTGCCCACCGTGTTCGTGCGTTTGACCGGCTGTCCGTTGCGCTGTACATACTGCGACACCGCTTATGCTTTCACCGGCGGCCGGAACATGAGCGTGGCAGAGATACTCAAGCAGGTCGCCGGATACTCGCCCCGCTACGTCACCGTCACCGGCGGTGAGCCGCTGGCGCAAAAGAATTGCCTGCCTTTGCTGGGTGCGTTGTGTGATGCGGGCTATCAGGTCTCATTGGAGACCGGCGGCGCGCTGGACATCGCCGAAGTGGATGCGCGGGTGATGCGCGTGGTCGACATCAAGACACCCGCGTCCGGGGAATCCGGGAAGAATCGCTGGGAGAATCTGCCGCTGCTGACCGCGCATGATGAGATCAAATTCGTGTTGTGCGACGAAGCCGATTACCAGTGGGCCATGCAGATCATGCTGCAACATCATCTCGCCGATCAATGCCCGGTGCTGCTTTCGCCGGCGCACGGCACACTGGATGCGACCCTGCTGGCCGAGTGGATCTTGCGCGATCGCTTGCCGGTACGCCTGCAGGTGCAGTTGCATAAGCTGTTGTGGGCTAACAGGCCGGGGCACTGAAGACATGAAGGGTAGGGTGGGCATAACCAGCCGCTTGCACAGTTTTATCGTGTTTGGTGGAATGGCGAGTAGTTTCATCTGAGCCCGACCTATATTTGATATAAGAAATACCTAAGCCGGACGATCTGGAACAAAAAACATTCTCACGCGGAGGCACGGACACCGCGAAGAAAAACAAAAACGAATTCGGTTTTCTCCGCGCCTCCGCGTGGAAAATTATTTTCAAAAATTGCGAAGACTTAACCGGTTAGAGACCAAATGAAAAACGCAGTTGTTCTTTTATCCGGCGGGATGGATTCCGCAACCGTGCTGGCGATGGCGCGTGCGCAGGGCTATGTCTGTTACGCGCTGAGCGTGGATTATGGGCAGCGCCATCATGCCGAGCTGGCCGCCGCACAACGCGTCGCACGGAC
>JBDTPM010000099.1:0-12103 GCA_039932695.1 Gallionella sp.
CGATGCGCGCTTTCATCGCTTCATCCTGCAACGGTGAGAATTTGTTGAACAGCGGTGCGATGAACGACGGGTAGATGAACAGGATAAGCAGATTGAACACCACCCACACCAGCCACACATACAGCCACCAGTATCCGCCCATGCGTTCCATCAACCACAATACGCCGAACAGCAGCGGCAGCCCCAGGATCGCGCCAAGCAGCAGCCCTTTCAGTGCGTCTGTCAGATATAACCGCAAGGTCGTTTTGTTGAAGCCGAAACGCGCTTCGATGACGAAAGTGCGGTACAGGCTGAACGGAGCTTCCAGCAGCGACGAGAGCAGCAGTACCGCAACGATTGTCGCCATACCCTGCGCAAGCGGTGCGCTCAACCAGCCACGGCAGAGATCGGAGATGAACTGGATGCCTCCGGCCAGTGTGAGTGCCAGCAACAGCGCGGCATCGAATACCATGCCGAGCATCCCGAAACGGGTCTTGGCCGAGGTGTAATCCGCAGCCTTCTGGTGATCTGGCAGAGCGATCTTTTCTCGGAACGCTTCGGGCACTGCGGCGCGATGAGCGGAGATATGGGCAAGATGACGACGTGCCAGCCACAACTTGGCGAAGGTAGTGAGTGCCAAAGCGGCGACGAAGATAAAGGTGAATTGCGTGGCGGTCATTGGGCAGTCTTTAAAAGTGGCGGAGGAAATCCGTTGGGCAGGTTCATTTTGAAGCTGTTCAAGCAACGCGCTTGTGACACAATACGAGCCTCGGCGTTCAAGTCTTGGCATGCGAATTATGGCACAAAATCAAAATCATCTTATCTGGATAGACATGGAAATGACCGGTTTGAACCCGGATACCGACCGTGTGATCGAAGTCGCACTGGTGATCACCAACAATGAATTGGAGACTGTGGCCGAGGCCCCGGTGCTGGTATTGCATCAGCCGGACAGTGTGCTGGATAGCATGGATTCGTGGAACAAATCCACCCACGCCAAGTCCGGATTGATCGACAAGGTAAAGGCCTCCACGCTGGACGAGGCGTTAGTTGAGGCCCAGATGATCGAGTTTCTCAAGGAATATGTGCCTACCCGTACGTCGCCGATGTGCGGCAATTCCATCTGCCAGGACCGCCGTTTCCTGGCGCGCTGGATGCCCAAGTTCGAGGATTATTTCCATTACCGGAATCTGGACGTGAGCACCCTCAAGGAGCTGGCCAAGCGCTGGAAGCCGGAAATGGCGCAGGGAGTAAAGAAGCACGGCAAGCATGAAGCGCTTGCCGACATTTATGAATCCATCAGCGAGATGAAACATTACCGGGAGCATTTCATCAAGCTCTGAAATGTAACCGCCAAGCTGGCGTATACTTGATGGCAGGATTTTGCTGGAGATATCCATGACTACTACGCACACCACACCGATAATCCCTGATCATGACCAAGCACGGGTGATCGAGCGCCCCGATGGTTTCTACTGGCAGGACGAGCTCACCGACAAGTTCTTCGGTCCCTTCCCCACGCTGCTTGAAGCGGTACTGGACATGCAAGTCCAAAGCGACAGCGAAAATGAATTCGAAGAAGGTGAGTCGCTGGAAGACGCTGAAGCGGAGATCGGCATGGCCAACTGGATAGACCCGGAGACCGGCGAGCCGGCCGAAGGTTCTTCAACACGTCTCAATGACGATTAACCGCAGCTCTTCCCGCTGTAGTTGGAGTTGAGTTACGGCCAATCATTTCGCCCCGGTTACTTTCAATGCGGTGTGCGATTTGTTGTTATGACAAACTGAACCGATAGGCATTAAGCATCTTCGCGTAAGGTAAGTCTATCGCCTTGTTTTTCCGTGATCTGCTTAAAGAAGATGCGCTTGTAGCCTATTTCACCGCTCCCATCTCCAACGCACGCAGCCGGCTTTGCTCCAGTTCTGCAGCGTCCGGTACAGTGAGCCAGCCTTGCAGGTTGTCCATCACCAGGTCGGTCAACGCATGCATCCAGTCGTTGCGCTCGTTGAGGCAGGGGATGTAGTGGTATTCGCCGCCGCCGGCGTGCTGAAAATCCTCTTTGCCTTCCTGTGCGATCTCTTCGAGTGTTTCCAGACAGTCGGCAACGAAACCCGGGCAGACCACGTCCACGCGCCTGGTCTTTTGCTTGCCCAATTCCAGCAATGTGGCGGTAGTGTAGGGCTTGATCCATTCTGCTTTGCCAAAGCGTGACTGGAAGCTGAGCTGGTATTGCCCGGGCTTCAAGCCCAGTTCCTGCGCCAGCAGGCGCGCGGTCTTGTGGCATTCACAGTGGTAGGGATCGCCTTTTTCCAGCGTGTACTGCGGTACGCCGTGGAAGCTCATCACCAGTTTGTCCGGCCTGCCATGTTTCATCCAATACTCGTTGATGTTGTTCGCCAGAGCTTTGATATAACCGGGGTGATCATGATAATTCCTGATGGTGCGCAATGCCGGGGCATTGCGCATCTGGCGCAATTCATCGAACACGACGTCGAACGCGGTAGCGGTGCTGCTGGCGGCGTATTGCGGATACATCGGCACGACCAGGATACGCTGGCAATTCTGCTCCCTGAGTTTGTGCAGCACGCTGGGGATGGAGGGGTTTCCATAGCGCATCGCGTAGTCCACCAGCAACGGTGCTTTGGTGCGTTCGCCAAGATAGCCTTGCAGCAATGCAGTTTGCTTGGCGGTATGGACGCGCAGCGGCGAACCTTCCTGGGTCCACACCGTGGCATATTTCGCTGCGGATTTCTTCGGGCGGACGTTCAGGATGATGCCGTTGAGGATCAGCCACCAGATGGGTTTGGGGATCTCCACTACGCGCGGGTCGCTCAGGAATTCCTTCAGGTAGGGGCGCACGGCATTGGCGGTGGGTGCGTCGGGCGTTCCGAGATTGATCAGCAGGACTCCGGTCTTGATCGGGGTGCCGTGCGCGAATGCGGGTTCAATTTGATAGGCCATCGGTTTATTCCTTGCGGGTTTGCATATTGAGATCTAATTTTGGGAAAGGGCGTTGCCGAGCAATCGCGCGGTGATGTCCACGATCGGAATGACACGCTCATAATTCATGCGTTTCGGGCCGACCACTGCAAGTGTGCCGACTACCTGCCCATCCGCAGAATAGGAAGCGGTGATGACGCTGCATTCGTCCAGCGATGCCAACCCTGATTCGCTGCCGACATAGATGCGGATGCCCTGACCATGGCGGCTTGCATCGAGCAGTTGCAGCAGCTCGGTCTTTTGCTCGAACAAGATGAACAGTCCGCGCAGCCGGTTCATGTCGGTGGAAAAATCCTGCACATGCAGCAGATTGTGCTCTCCGCTGATGACGTAATCATCGGATTGTTTGGCGTCTGCGGCATCACCCGCTGCCAGGGCCGCTGCCATCAACGCACTCATGTCCTGGTGAAGTTGCTGCAATTCACCGCGCAGCCGGTCGCGTATCTGCGAGAAGCTGCAACCGGTGTAATTCTGGTTAAGAAAATTTCCTGCCTCGGTGAGTTGCGATTGTGTGTAATCACGATCCATCAGCAATACGCGGTTTTCGACTTCCCCGTCCGGCATTACGATGATCAGCAACACACGCTTTTCACCCAGGCGCAGGAATTCGATCTGGCGCACGGTGATCGCACTGCGCTTCGTCGAGGCGACCACGCCGGTAAACTGGGTCAGCTCGGAGAGGATATTCGAGGCTTGCGCGATCAGACGGGATGGATTGTCAGGCTGCAGCTGGCTTTCCATCTGATGTACGCGCGCGCTGTCCAGCGGTTTTGTGACCAGCATGGTGTCGATGAACAGGCGATATCCCAATCCCGTCGGGATACGCCCTGCCGAAGTGTGCGGGCTGCTGACCAGGCCGATCTCTTCAAGATCGGCCATCACGTTGCGTACCGTAGCCGAGCTGACTTCCAGACCGGAATATTGTTGCAGCGCACGCGAGCCGACCGGTTGGCCATCGCTGATATAGCGTTCCACCAGAGTCTTGAGCAGGATTTGTGCGCGTTCGTTGAGCATCAGACGGATTCTACCATCGCAAACAAGGGGGCCGGACAGCGGCTGCCAGAATCGGCGGGCGCAAGGCTCGCCCCTTCATGGTGCAGAAATCCCGTTTCCGCCGATTCTGGGTTTGTTGCGGCGCTCCATGCGCCGTACCGCGATGATCTGGGGTTTTTGCTCAAAATAGCTTCCCCATTCCATCCGGCTCTCATCAGACAGCCGATTCATGTCCGCATCCACGAGAATCTCCGGATCCATGCCCGACTTGATGAACGCATCGATCAATGCGGGGACAGCGGTAAGAACCGCCCATTGCTTGGAGGTGAAATGGAGCTGATCGTTGATGGCAGAGATCAGGTGGCGCGCCATCGTCAATTCTGCGACAGAGAAATTTCCTATCTCGACGATCTCGCTACGCTTGACCGGGGACCCGGTATGTTCGGAGAGAACCTCTTCTACCGGTTTGTCCAGAAAGCTTTCCAGCGACAATCTGTCGATCGCGGCGCTGTGCAAACCACAGCCCGCGATCAGTTTATCGTCCGGGTCGCGGAGACTCATCAGGTAGGGTTTGAATCGCGATATTTTTGCGCCATAGGATTTGCGAAAGATATTGCTTATGAAGCTCTCGAGTTCGTCCCGATCGGCGGAATCGTATTTGGAAAAGCGCACGGTAAAAGGGCGCTCGGCCATTTCTGCGTTCGGACTGGAACTTGATTTTGTCATCATTTTCTGGACGGAGGGATATTCGGGCTGATCGGCACAGCAAACATATTTTTGATGTCGTTTATTCTACCCCTGATTCGGGTGGGTTTCCAATCAGAATGCCCGGTATTTGATCGGCTCGTCATCCCCGGCTCCCGTTCCAGGCCGATCTGGAAGGATGATCTATCACCCTGCTACATGCCTGTTGCCTGATCTGGGGGCGGGTGGCGTCTGGCGCGGTGCCGGCATGACTTTGTGATTGCAGGGGTGATGTGGTTTAATCGCGCTCATGAAATTCCCCTTCCAAAACGTAGCGCTGATCGGCAAACAAAAGGCTCCTGAAATCGCCGGGCCGGTTTTGCGTCTGGCTGAGTTCCTGTCTTCAAGAGGCGTGTCGGTGGTGATCGACAGCCTTACCGCGGAGCATCTGGGGAGCAATCCCTATATCAAGATGAGCCTGGCCGAGATCGGCAATGCGGTCGATCTGGCGATCGTGATAGGCGGCGATGGCACAATGCTGAACATCGCACGCACCCTGTCGTTGTGCGATGTGCCGCTGATCGGAGTGAATCAGGGGCGGCTCGGGTTTCTCACCGACCTGGCAGTGGATGACATGCAGGAGAGCATCGCGGCGATGCTGGAAGGCAAGTTCGTCATTGAGCAGCGTTTGCTGCTTGCGGCGCGCGTAATGCGCAACGATGAGGAGGTATACAGCGGCCGGGCCTTCAATGAAGTGGTGGTGCATCGCAATAGCATCAGCAGCATGATCGAGTTCGAGGTGCGCATCGACGGCGAATATCTTTACAACCAGCGCGCCGATGGATTGATCGTCTCGACACCTACCGGCTCAACGGCCTACGCGATGTCGGCCGGAGGCCCGATACTGCACCCCAGCCTCGATGTGCTCGAGCTGGTCCCGATCTGTCCGCACACGCTGAGCAATCGCCCGATCGTTGTGAAGAGTTCTTCGGTGATTGAGATCCTGGTGCACCGTACCAGCGATATACATGCGCGCTTCGACAGTCACACCAGTTACAACCTTCAGTTGCATGACAAGATCATCGTCTCTCGTCATCCCGCCTCTGTCTGTTTGCTTCATCCGGTGGGGCACAGCTACTACCACACGCTGCGCGAGAAGTTGCTCTGGAATCAAACGCTCTAAATGCTGAAGTTTTTGGCCATCCGCGATTTCGTCATCGTCTCTACGCTTGAGTTGGGTTTTTCCTCAGGGTTCACCGCGCTGACCGGTGAGACCGGCGCGGGCAAATCCATACTGATCGATGCGTTGTCATTGGCGCTCGGCGAACGCGGTGATGCGGGCATGGTGCGCAACGGTTGCGAGCGTGCCGAGATAACCGCCGAGTTCGACATCGCCGCGTTGCTGAATGTGCAGACCTGGTTGCGCGAGCAGGAGATGGAAGGCGATGAGGGGGTGTGCCTGCTGCGCCGCGTGCTGGATGCCGGCGGACGTTCGCGCGGCTTCATCAACGGCCGCAGCGCGACCTTGCAGCAGTTGCGCGAAGCGGGCGATCTGTTGCTTGATATACACGGACAGCATGCCCATCAATCGCTGTTGCGTCCCGACGCGCAGCGCGCGCTGCTGGATGGTTATGCCGGCATCGCGGCGGATGCGGAACATGTCGCAGACCTGTATCGCGAATGGCAGACGTTGCGCCGCCGCCGCATCAGCCTCAGCGAAAATGCCGAAGCGGTGGCCGCCGAACGCGAGTTGTTGCAGTTCCAGCGCAACGAACTGGAGGGGCTGGATTTCAACGTGACAGACTGGAAAGCCCTGCAGGATGACCATGCCCGCCTGGCTCACGCCGCGACCCTGTTGGACACGGCCGCATTCGGAATCGAAACATTGAGCGAGGCGGATGGCGCGTGCCTGGCGCAACTCAACGCACTGACAGCGCGTTTGCGCGATGGCATGGCCCATGATGCAAGTCTCGGCGAGACGCTGCATCTGCTGGAAAGTGCGCAGGCAGAGATACAGGAAGCGGTGTATGCATTGCGGCATTACCAGCAGCGTCTGGATAACGACCCGCAGCGACTGGGCGAGCTGGAGCAGCGCATCCAGAGCGTGATGGATGCCGCGCGCAAATATCGCGTTGCGCCGGAGCACCTGGATGAAGCGTTGCAGCATATCGTGGCGCGACTTGCCGAGCTGGGAGGCGATGCCGACCTGGCCGAATTGGAGCAGCAGGAAAAAGCCGCGCAGCAAAGCTATGTCAAAGCGGCGCAGAAATTGTCGGCCGCGCGCAACAAGGCCGCCGATAAACTGGCGCGCGAGATCACCGCGGCGCTGCAGACGCTGGCGATGCAGGGTGGCAGTTTCGCAGTGGCATTGCTGCCGCTGGCCCAGGATAATGACATCGGGGGCAACGCTTACGGTCTGGAGGAAGTGGAGTTTCAGGTCGCCGCCAATCCCGGCGTGCCTGCACGCAGCCTGGTCAAGGTCGCCTCGGGAGGGGAGTTGTCGCGCATCAGCCTGGCGATCCAGGTCGCCACCTCACGAGTTGCCAGCGTGCCGACTTTGATCTTCGACGAGGTCGACAGCGGCATCGGCGGACGTGTCGCGGAGATCGTCGGACAGTTGCTCAAGAAATTGGGCAAGGATTACCAGGTGTTGTGTGTCACGCATTTGCCGCAGGTCGCCGCGACTGCCGATCACCAGTGGCGGGTAAGCAAGGCAGTGGAGCAAGGCGTCACGCTGAGCCATATCACCGTATTGCAAGGGGAACAGCGCGTCGAGGAGATCGCGCGCATGCTGGGTGGGGTGAAGATCACCGACACCACGCGCAAACACGCCGCCGAGATGTTGAGTGCGGCTGCCTGAGATATCATGCGGCGGCTAAGGATAAACCCTGGATTGTTCATTAACCACAAACCCCTCCCAACCTCCCCTTGTCAGGGGAGGAGCGGGTTCGGTTCTCCCCCTGACAAGGGGGAGTTAGAGGGGGTTTGGGGCACATTCGTCCAAATGGACAATCTGGGATAAAGTGAATTTCGGGATTTCGATGATGCGTGTCATATTGATTGTGCTTACCATGCTGCTGTCTTCTTGCGGCGAACTTGCCGGGCCCTTGTCGCCATACAAGATGGACATCCGCCAGGGAAATTTCGTGACAGCGGAGATGCGCGAGAAGCTCAAGCTCGGCATGTCCAGGCAGCAGGTGCATTATGTGCTGGGCACGCCGATGGTCAGCGATGCCTTTCACGGCAACCGCTGGGATTATGTATATCTGCTGGAACACCGCGGCAAACGGGTGGATGAAAAACGCCTGACGCTTTATTTCGAAGGCGATAATCTGGCGCGCATCGAGGAAGGGACCAAACCCGCAGAACTCGCACCGCCGAAAGTGGATTGAAAGGGATTGCTGAACGAGCCCGGTTTTGTCATTCCTGCGTTCCCTCTCCCCGGGATTTAAGATTGTCTTTCACGTTTGCCTCCTCTCCCGCAAGCGGGAGAGGATTGAGGTGAGGGACACTTTGCGGGAGAGGGTGAGGGCTGACCGAATCCAGTGTTTTAATCAACCAGACACCGGCTTTCGCCGATGTGACGTGCTTGATCAGAGGCTGCACAAGTTAAAGGAAAGCATATGAGCAAAATCAAAATCGCCATCGCCGGCAGTGGCGGGCGCATGGGGCAAGCATTACTGGAGGGCGTGTTCCAGTCGGACGATCTGCTGCTGCATGCCGCGCTGGAACACAGCAGTAGCGGGCTTCTCGGCCGGGATGCCGGAGCACTGTTCGGCGCGGATTGTGGCGTGAAGGTCAGTGCGGATGTGGGAGCCGCGCTGCGCGGTGCGGACGTGCTGATCGACTTCACCCGCCCCGAAGGCACGCTGCATCATCTTGAGATCTGCCGCAAGCTCGGCGTGAACATCGTGATCGGCACCACCGGCTTCAACGCCCAACAAAAGGCGCAGCTCGGTGCGGCAGCGCAGGACATCGGCATCGTGTTCGCGCCCAACATGAGCGTCGGCGTCAACCTGGTATTCAAATTACTCGAGACCGCATCGCGTGTGCTGGCACAGGGTTACGACATCGAGATCATCGAAGCGCATCACCGCCACAAGGTGGATGCGCCCTCGGGCACCGCGCTGGGCATGGGCGAAGTCATAGCACGCACCCTGGGGCGCGATCTCGACAAATGTGCCGTGTACGGTCGCGAAGGCGTCACCGGCGAGCGCGACCCCTCCACGATAGGTTTCGCCACCGTGCGTGGCGGCGATATCGTCGGCGACCATATCGTATTGTTTGCCGGCACCGGCGAGCGCATCGAGATCACCCACAAAGCCAGCAGCCGCGCCACTTTCGCGCTGGGCGCGTTGCGTGCGGCACGTTTTCTGAAAGCCAATCCGGCGGGCATGTACGATATGCAGGATGTGCTGGGGTTAAAGTGAAAGAGAATTCGACTCAGGTACCTTTTGGTACACTATTTCAATACACGCACGACTTCAGAAAGTAATACGTCGAGATCAGCTTGAAAGGACACTTGCGACTCATTCGGCAGCGCTTCAGATTTCCTAATATGTACGTGAAGGTGAGCGTTCGCAATGTGTCTCAATGAGCCATCAAGATGCTTCATAGAACCGCGAAACGATTGTGCGCCAGCATAGTTGTTAGCGACATCTGAGAAATTACTGCACCCAAAAATTGGAGGGATATGATCAGTGATGCTGCGTACGACCATAACGGCAGCCATGTAGCAGCCGTTGGCGTAACAGACATTTAATTCTTCGCATAGTCGAACGAGACGAGCGCAATCCAACCTGGTTTTCGGAAGACCGCGCAATTCAGCAAGGCGCGATCCTGAAACAAAGGCGGGTTTGCCGGCGGGGATTTGGCCTTGTGCAAGCCCATGCCGTCGGCGAATGTGATTAACAGCTCCTTCGATGACTTTTCGCACTTCTACTACGCTCGCCCTAGAAGGGCCGCCCGTAAACCCTCCTACTCCAGTACTTGTCGCCAGTAATATATTGTGAGAGAAGTTATTGAGCGCCCCAAGCTCAGTATCTAGGATGGTCCTCGCCTCGATGGCAAGGCGTTTGTAGTCGGCTGCGTCTTCAGATTTCAAATGCAGGCCCAACTGACGAGTTGTAACGAAGCACCCCTCGAGCACTTCAATTTCGCGTGTAATTTCCAGAAGATGATCTACCGCAGCCATTTATTGACACCTAAAAGTTATTAGACGGACATGCCGGTCCGTACTATTGAAAATAATAAACCAGTCCTAAATCAGTTGCAGGGTCAAGTCTTGCATTCACACAATCTATCACGCCAACCTTCAGCAGCAAATGGTGCCGTCACCAATCATCGCGTTGCATATATTAGTCTGAAACGCCGGCCCTGCTAAGAAACCAGCATCTTGATCCCGATCAATATCAGCACCACCCCGCCGAAGATCTCCGCCTTGCTTTCCAGCCAGGTACCGCTGTTCCTGCCTATCAGCACGCCTACCCAGCTGAATGCGAAAGTCGTCACGCCGATGATCAGGCAGGCCAGCCAGGCATTGATGTCCAGCAGTGTCAGGCTGAAGCCTGCGGCCATCGCGTCGATGCTGGTCGCTACGGCCAGCAGCAACATCATCTTGTTGGTGATCACCGCGATGTCTTCCTCTATGCCTTCGTGCAGTCCTTCGTAGATCATCTTTGCGCCGACCAGCACCAGCAATCCGAATGCGATCCAGTGGGCATAGGCATCCACCCAGCCCAGCACTCCCTTGCCCCCCAGATAGCCGATGAAGGGCATCAGCGCCTGGAAAGTGCCGAAAAACATTCCCGCCTTCAGCCCAAGTCCCCGGGTGTTCCCTTTGGATCCCAGTCCAATGGAAACGGCAAGGGCATCCATACTCAGTGCTACAGCCAAAACAATCACTTCGAACATGTCGGATGCTTTCCTATCTATCAAGTAAAACAGGCACCAGTTTTATCAGGGCGCAGTTGAGCTACATTATACGATGCGGCATCAACCATACTCTTTAGCAACCTCAAGGGCTGCGCTCCCGTTTGATGCCGCCCTGCTAATCAGCTATAATGCTCGCCAATTCAAAGCGGGATGGACCGTGCGTTCATCCCGCTTCTTTACGCCATATTCCTGGGAGTCATCCGGTGTCGCAAACGAACCCTGCCATTCTTGTGCTTGCCGATGGAACGGTGTTTCGCGGCATTGCGATAGGGGCTTCCGGCAGCAGCGTCGGCGAGGTGGTGTTCAATACCGCGATGACCGGCTATCAGGAGATCCTCACCGACCCTTCCTACTGCAAGCAGATCGTCACGCTGACCTGCCCGCATATCGGCAATGTGGGGGTGAATCCCGAGGACGTCGAGTCGCGCCAGGTATTCGCCAGCGGCCTGATCATCCGCGATCTGTCGCCGGTGGTGAGCAATTTCCGCAGCACCCAGTCTTTGTCCGATTACCTCAAGGCCAACAACGTCGTTGCGATAGCCGGCATCGATACGCGCAAACTGACGCGCATCCTGCGCTCCCAGGGCGCTCAGAACGGCTGTATCGCTACCGGGGGTGATGTCGAGGCGGCGCTCAAGGCCGCGCGCGGCTTTGCGGGATTGGCGGGCATGGACCTGGCGCAAGTGGTGAGCTGCGACCAGCCTTACTCCTGGACGCAGCGCGAATGGGAACTGGGCGTGGGCTATCCGGAAGCGGCGCATACGAAATTCCATGTGGTGGCTTATGACTTCGGCGTGAAGCGCAACATCCTGCGCTTGCTGGCCGAGCGCGGCTGCCGCATCACCGTGGTGCCCGCGAAGACCGCCGCGAAGGATGTGCTGGCGATGGAGCCGGATGGCGTGTTCCTTTCCAACGGCCCGGGCGATCCCGAGCCGTGCGATTACGCGATCGCGGCGACGAAAAGATTCATCGACGCAGGTGTGCCGCTGTTCGGCATCTGTCTCGGTCAACAGATCATGGGTTTGGCGGTGGGCGCGAAGACGATGAAGATGAAGTTCGGTCATCGCGGTGCGAATCATCCGGTGCAGGACATGCAGACCAGGCGCGTGATGATCACCAGCCAGAACCACGGCTTTGCGGTGGATGCGGCGACGCTGCCGAAGAATGCCCGCGTGACTCACGTCTCGCTGTTCGATGGGACATTACAAGGTTTTGAATTGACCGACAAGCCGGCATTCTGCTTCCAGGGGCACCCCGAAGCCAGTCCGGGGCCGCATGATGTGGATGGGTTGTTCGATAAGTTTGTTGGAATGATGGAGAAGAAAGGGTGAAACGTGAAATGTGAAACGTGAAACGTAGCGGCAGCGCACTGCCCACATTTCACGTTTCACATTTCACGTTTCACTGAAGAAATGCCAAAACGTACTGACATAAAAAGCATCCTGATCATCGGCGCCGGCCCCATCGTCATCGGGCAGGCGTGCGAGTTCGACTATTCCGGCGCGCAGGCCT
>JBDTPM010000100.1:0-8000 GCA_039932695.1 Gallionella sp.
GAAACAACTCGGCATTGAATGCCGCAACAACGGCGGCAGCCATCATGTGTTCGGTTTTCCGGGTGTGGAAAATGATGTCACTGTGCCCGCACATCGTCCGATCAAACCTGTGTACATCCGCCAGTTCCTGCTACTGGTGAATAGCGTGAAGGAGATAAACAAATGACTACAACGACCATAAAAAAAATCAAATCCGCTAAACCTCCGTATAAGTTCGAGGCGTACTCACACGTCATCAGCCCATTGCCAAAAGAAGATGGCGGCGGATTCCTGATTACCTTTCCTGATTTACCCGGCTGTATGTCCGATGGAGTCAACGAAGAGGAAGCAATTACCAATGGCAAGGATGCATTCAAGGCGTGGGTGTCCGCCCGCATTGATTCCGGCAAGCCCATCCCCGAACCGTTCTATCGCCCCGACACATTGCCTGATGTCTCCGGTCGTTTTGTAACTCGGCTGCCAAAATCCGTTCACGCCAAACTGGCGGAACGTGCCAAGGCAGAAGGTGTAAGCTTGAATACGCTGGTGCTGGCGATGGTGGCGGAAGGATTGGGGAAAAGAGCCGCCTAGAAATCAATTCGAACCTGACCCCAATCAATGGTATCTGGCTGTCCAGTGGTCGGGCATAGCCTCCATACCCTTCCATGGCGACACACACTTCAGCATGGTGTGCATCTTCGTGTTTGCGTATCCGGGTAAAGAAATCGCTCATTCCGACAGGGGTGTGGGCGCAATCGAACTCTTCTATCGGCTCACCGTCATTCCAGCCGATGGCGACCCGATGCAACCGGCTACCGACATCAATGGCGACGTGAAGTTTGGTTTGCATAAAGGACCTCTCTTTGGGTAATGCAGCAAGACAAAATCGTCTGTGCGCCTTGCCTACTCAAGAGCCACATTTACTGGCATCATCCCGTCAGGCGTTGCAGACGATGCGGATGACGGGGGCGGCATTTCGGAGTGAGCCGATTCTTGCAAACCGGGCTGGTACATTGAGCCACACCCCCGTCAGCGTGTATCCTACTCTTCCGAACCGATTCCTGCATCTCGCAAATTCAGAGAGTAGGTACCTTTGGTTCCGAGCGTGGTTCCTTTAATTGGCCCCTTTAATTCATTCTGCCACATCAGTGCCAACACTGCAGTCGTGGCATTGAAGCTGACTTGGTATTACTGCACCGCAAGATACCCCGCATAGCTCAGTACCATGAAGGTATTGTTCCCGATATATTGCAGCTCGATGGCGTCATACTGGCGACCGGCTATCGAGCCAACGGTTCCTGTTGTTGTGACATAAATCGCTGCGGTATGAATCTGCCCGCCATTGACTGTGGCCACGAGTTTGTGGCCGTCTGAGGATGATGCAACGGAAGACCAATTCTTGTTAAGTTCGCGGGTTGACCAGCTCACGCCTGAATCGGTGGAGGTATAAATCTGGCCGCCATTTTCCACGGCGACGAGTTTGGTTCCGTCCGAGGATGAGGCCACGGATTTCCAATATCTGACAAAATCGCGCAGAGTCCAGGTCACGCCTGAATTGGCGGAGGTCCAAATATGGCCGATAGCCGACGCCGCGACGAGCTTGGTTCCGTCAGAGGAGGAGGCCACCACAGAGGGCCGAGATTCGAATGTTGCCGCTATCTGCCAATTCCAGCTCACACCCGAATCAATGGAGGTATATATCTGCCCATTATCATCTGTAGCGACGAGATTGGTCCCGTCCGAGGATGAGGCCACTGAGTACCAAAATCTGGCTGAATCGCGCGGAGTCCAGGTCACGCCTGAATCGGTGGAGGTGTAAATCAACCCCCCTATTTCTACGGCGACGAGTTTGCTCCCGTCCGAGGAGGAGGCCACGGCGTACCAATTTCTGGCTGAATCGCGTAGAAACCAGGTCACGCCTGAATCGGTGGAGGTATAAATCTGGCCGCCATTTTCCACGGCGACGAGTTTGGTTCCGTCCGAGGAGGAGGCCACGGATTGCCAATATCTGGCTGAATCGCGCGGAGTCCAGTTCACGCCTGAATCGATGGAGGTGTAAATCAGCCCACCGAATGTTGTAGCGACGAGTTTGGTCCCGTCAGAGGAGGAGGCTACGGAGTTCCAACCTCTGGCTGATTCCCGTGCAGTCCAGACAGTCGTGTCGATTGTGCTCGAAATTATGGACTGTCCCGCATTCTGGGCGATCTTCCAGCCGCCGGTGCCGGTGCCGGACACCTTAACGACATCACCAACCGCTGGTGAGGCGGGAAGCGTGACTGTGACCTCAGCGGCGTTGTTGGCCATATAACCGGTGTTGGAAACAGCCTGCACCGATGTGCCGGTGACAACGATCCAAGCGACGCCAGTACCTGCCGGCCCTGCTGGACCAGTTGCACCGTCACCGCCACAGGAACTTAGTCCTAGTGCAACAAGACCTATAACGATGGAATGGAAGGGAAGGAAAGTAAAGGTGGCGCTCTTTGCAAAAAAGGTTTGCGATGTCATGTCGTGCCTCCCGGCTACATTGTTATCGTTCGATTTCGCTGCAGGGGTAGCCAGTATCCAGATGGCTTGATATCGACCTACAATGAACTTATACAGCGATGCTGCACTTGCACTTGATGCGGCAATATATCACGGGTACGAATTGATATGCGCGTGATATGGGGTCGGAGTGAGCTGACCCCATGCACACTCTATTGTTTAGTGGTCCGTCCCTTAATGTTCATATTTCGAGAAAATAATTTCATGAGTCTGATAAGCGTGGTTGATCGTAAACGTGGCCAGTCTCCTATTGTTTGCAGGTTCCTAAAACAATTCGAGCCCTTTACCCTTTATTCTTTAGTTAGCGCTTGACTTCGCTGATGCGATTTCTACGCTCTCGCTCAAGGGCGTTATCCCAGTTTCTTATCACCACTTTAGCTTGGTGCGATTGTCTGTGAAGGCCTAGCCAACGCTCATACCCGGCCCGAACAATTTCTGTGGATGTGTCTATGCGTTTTAGCCAAGCGTTGAGAACAAAATCGGCGTCTTTCCATGTGGCATTACTTTCAAGCCAAGCGCGGATGCTATTTTGTAAGAGTATTGGATTCCGCTCAGAATCAGCAAGCCATGCGCTGTAAAGGAATGTTGCTTCACGATTACGGTTGTGGAACTCTAGCCATTTTTTTAAGTTTTCCTGATATGGATCAAATGGAATGCCTGCGCGTGATAAGGCACTGAGCACGCGGCCAGCATCAAGTTCGCGGTCATGTTTTGCAAGCCAAGCCATAATGTTTTGAGATACCAGCTGATGATTGCCGCCAGCTAACAGCCATTGCTCATAGATATGGTTTGCTTGCATTTCGGTTGGATAGCATTGACACCAGTTCATCACAGCCTGCTGGACGCATTCGACATCGTGGTGGCCACGCAGCCAAGCGGACAGCACGATCTCTGCATCCTGATTGCGGCTTTTTGATTCTAGCCAACGCAAGGCGAATTTCAGCACCTCATCGGGAACACTCTCTCTTTCCAGTAAAGTTTTCAAGAGGAAGCTGCAATATGGGGAATCGCTATGCATATCCAACCAAGTCATGGCGTAAGGCCGCACCATTTCAAGCTTACCTTTCGCCTCTAACCATTTCCCTATCACTTCCCCGGCTTCGGACGAATTTCCATTAGCGCTCAGCCAGTCCCGTATATGCTTGGCCACCAAACCTCTGTCGTGACCAGCTCGAAGCCATTCGATAAGACAATGTTTGGCAAGTACAGAGGTTGAGTTTGTATTGATCCAGGTCAGCATGGGTTCTTTAATAAGTTGGCTGAGCTCGGCAACATCAACCGCAGCAGCATAGACATACGATGCACTATCGGAGCTTCCGTGACGATCAAGCCATTGTTTCAGGTAAGGCAGTATCACCGAAGCCTTACCACCTGCGCGTAGCCAGCGTTTAAACAAGAATGATGGCTCATCCTTCAGAGCCAAATTTTTGGCGAGCCATGGTTGAATGTAAACCGAGATCGCTTGGGTTGAACCGCTGGCATCTAGCCATGCGGAATAAACATGTTGAGCGGCAATTTCTGCACTATATTTCTCGCACCATTCCAGGATTTCCGATTTGAAGCGAGTAGCACCATCTGCGCCTGATGCTCTCAGCCAAGCAGCAAGGACATATTGAGCATCGCGCGATTTCGCGAAACGCGTCAACCATACGCCAACGCTATTCTCTATGCGACTCCATGGCAAATTCATGTCCAGCCAAGCTCTGATTACGTAGGTTGCGCAGAAACAGTTTTCAAATTTCTTCAGCCAACCCAATGCTATTTGCTGAATGTGTTCGTTCTTCGGCAGCAGACGCAACCCATAGGTGACCAGCATATTGCGCTCGTCTGCTGTGGGGGCAAGCGATACGACAAGTAGCTCAAACTGCCCCAACGCTTCCCTTGGCAGAGAGTCTTTCAAGGCGGTTGAAGCGGCGAGAATCTTCGCCAAGACGGCAATCTCCAACTGGAACCATGTCTCACTTTCCACACCTTTCCAATAATCACCCAAGCGATGCAGCAGAAGCACTTTCGCTGATGGCGGTAGTAGCCTTGTGTAGAGAATATCTTGACGATGCAATTTCCATATTTCGCGATTGGCAGCGATTTCCGATTCAAGCAGATTCGAGAAAACCTCAAGCCCAAAGCCATTAACCTTGCCGACGATACGCTGTAATGTGGCAATTACAGACCCGAGAGTGTTCAGCGAGTATGCGAGATTGAGCAGTGCCCGGATTTCAGCAGACTTTGCGAGGCCTCGCGGCCCTTCTGTCTCTATCCAATCCAGAACGATATGATCGGCGAGATAATCATGAACTACCCAGTAAGTGTGCTGGCCTGTCTCGGCATCACGCGCTTCAATCCATCCGCTGTTAATCAGCGCTACGAATGCATCACTTGAGTCGCCAGATAGCCGAGCATAGGCTTCTTCATCAAGCGGACACTGGGCAGCCAATAGCGCCAAATTTCTCTTGGATACCTTTTCTCTATTAAGCGTGGATAAGTGTTTTCCTGCCCACGATTTCGCAGAGTCATCAGCAGTTGGTGAGTTTCTTGCTCGTAGAAGGCCTGATTCGAGTACCGCGACAGCAGGTATCTCCGCAGACAAATCGCCATGCATTTCAACGCCAAGGTGACCGGTGATGTGACTGACTGCGGCACGGCGATATGAACTCCACCAAGCAGAATTTTCACCCTCTTCAGGCGAGTGCTTGAATTCATCAATCATTGAATCGTCGAAAATTTGTTCATTTTTTACGAACGACTCGCGTGCTGAAGCAATAAGCCTCACTCTATTTCCGTAACCGACCAGTTGCACGATATGAGAGGAGATGTCTCGAAATGCTGGCAGGTTCTCCAGATAGTCAAACAAAAATAAAACGCCTTGAGACGAATGGCTACGTGCAATGCTGTCAATGGTCTCGGCTCCCACTTTCTCGGCCTCGAAAACAAGCCATCCATCGTGCAATGCGAGTTTACCGAGTTCCAACATTAGTCGAGATTTGCCGATACCACTGACACCGGTAATTACCAAGCCGGCAGCTCTATCGACAAGCGATTTCCATAGGTTATCTTCATCTTGGATGGCATCACTTGGGTGCTTATCCAGATGCGCTCGCAGACTGTAGTAAGGAAGAATGTCCTCCTGCTGGTATCGCCTGAAATCAGTCAGCTGCCGATTCTGAGTGAGTTGGCGCAATCCAACAACTGGTAGCCGATTCGAGAACCACTTGAAGAGGACTTGTGGTTGTGCCTCCAGCCTGCGACGAAGGGCATTCCAGTCGACAATATCCACCGCGATATCTTTCAGGTGGATTAGGTCGCTGGACTTGGTAGATAGCTCCTCAAATGCTGACTTGATTATGTGACGCAGCTCGTCCATGCGATCTGGTGCTGGAGCAATCGCGCAGCTCACTATGAAAGTGTATCGAACAATGCGAGGTTGGTGGTCAGAGTACCAAGGCCGGTATTGTGACTGACATGGACCACGTAGCAGATTCTTTTCGAGATTCTTCTGGACTTTTTTCCAGCTGCTTAGGCTAGACTCCCATGCCTGTTGTTTCCTGCCTGTTCCAAATTGCTTGCATTCAAAAACGTGCCGCTCATTACTCGCATCGCTCCACAAATCAATAGCGCCGTCCTTGCCGCCTCCATCGTGATAGGAAAGTGTGTGGTACTCATCTTTGAATAGTTCATAGACCAGTCGAACGAAAAGCTTGCCGAGGTCGTCATTGTTCTCGCTTAAGCGATCTGAATGAAGTAACTCCTTCGAAAAACTGGCGGGAATCATTGTGGTTTCAAGTGATATTAAAACTTGTCAGCATCTCAATATTTTGGGAACAATTAGTGCCATTGGGGTCAGCATCGAATAATGATTATGAGAACTATAGAAAGTATGGTTCAGAAAAGTAATTCGAAGCAGTCCCTTTTAATTCACTTTTAATTCGACCCTTTTAATTCAATTAACAATGGATAGGAAATTACTCCTTCGGCTTAGTAGTTTTCACTAAATTTTGTACGTCCCGTAATGTAGCCCTAACTGGGGATAGTGGGGTGATATCTTCATGCTTACCTTCATAAATTCGCCCTGGTCTTTGTGCAAGCGCCAGAAGTACATTTTCACAAAGGATGACAAGTGGTGGTGACTCGTTATCTCGGCTAGCAGAAATATCTGCCATCTCTCGCTTGTATCCCTCAAATGCTGTTGATACAGCCTCTTTGAACGCGTATTCCTCTTCAACGCGAAGAGCAAGCATGTAGTTCCTGCCTGCATAGATTCCGAGCCATACTAGTGGAGCAATGAAAGGTAAGCGAATTGTCAGATGACGTAATATTGCATCCCAATTTTCTGGCTGTGCATTTGGAATACTTGACCATAAACCTGAAAATCCCTCTGGTAATCCTGCCAAGCCAGCCACTAAAAGCAATCCTATAGTAATTACAAATGTAATTAACCAGTTTCTTTGTGGTTTCTTAAATCGATCTTTTTGATTCTTGAAAGCGGAAGCTAGGCCCGCGCTTGTTGCGTTTGGTAGAAGCCCTTCGATTTTTTTATTTAACTCTGAGAAAACAGTTGTCAACCTTGTTAACTCTTTCTCATATTTGTCCACACGCTCTTGAGTTGCATTAGCAGTAGCTGTCGCCTTAGTCATAGATTCTAAAAGTGTATTGGCTTCAGACTCAACTTTTGCAATATCTGATCCATCGTTAGTAGCTTTCAGTGCTGTCTCAGATACTTTTGTCCCTGTCTCTACTAGCTGAGCCTGTAGTGCCTGCATGGCAGTGGTAGTTACATCAGCCTTATTTTTTTCTATTGCCACTTCCGCAGCTAATTTATTCACCTCTTTCAATGCCGTTGCGACATCAATTTGAGCTTCTTCAATAGTAGAGAGTGAAGCAGTACTTTTCTCGCTAGCTGCCTTAAATATTGCTGCTTCTTTTTCGACAGCTGTTCTTGTTTCGGCTACGAATCGTGCGTCTGCATCGGATGTGGCCCTTGAGGCATTAATGGCAATAACAGTATCTTCGGCATTTTTCTTTGTAGACGATAACCATGTCATGTCAGCTTCAACTTCACCACGAAGTTTTGATATCGCTTTCGCATGTTCCTCAGCGTTTTGCTTTGCATTGTATGCAAATCCACTTTCGCTATTTGCTTTGCTGCTTGCATCCTCCGCAGCCTTGGCGGCTTCTTCAGCTCGTACCTTCATCATTGCAATCAAGGAAAGAGCAGTATCTGGTTCTTTGATGGTTTCAGCCATAGTTTTCTACTCCTTTACCGGTATTCTTTGTGAGGCCACGTTTAAGTAACCCGGGAAACTTTATTAGACAATATAGCCCTGCAAATTGGGCTTAAACTTTCTTCTTTCAACATCACCCGCACGCCCCGATCGCCCCACAACTCGTACAGAACTCGCAGCCGTCCTTCTTGATCAGCGTAGCGTTGTGGCATTCCTTGCAGACTTTGCCGGCCAGTGTTCTTTCACCTGCGGTCTTGC
>JBDTPM010000101.1:0-4766 GCA_039932695.1 Gallionella sp.
ACCAATGACTTGCCCAGCGTCTTTTGCTGGGTTAGTCAGATGGCTAGTAGTCATACCAGTAGTTCCATCAGAGGGTTGGGGAGAGGGCAATCCCGTAGCACGGGAGAGGGCTTCCATTTTGGCTTGCTCCTGTTGCAGCCAGCGCAGACACCAGTAGCGCTCCATGTTCCTCTGGAATTCGCCGTAGATGCCATACATGGTATCGAAGTCGCGCATCGTGGCGTACAGCGCAGTGTCGTTCTTCGGATAAACCGGCTCCTCGTCGCGCAGCATCGCGATGATCTGGCGCTGGTTAACCATGTCCACAAAGCGGCGCAGCGGCGAACTCGACCACATATATTGCGCAACACCCAGGCCTTGATGCGGTGCGGCGACGGTGCTCATCTTCACTTTGCCGCCGCTCTGGGTGCGGTAGATGCCGACGAAACCATGCTCGGCAAGATGCTTGCCCCATTCGCTGTTCACCAGGATCATCAATTCGGAGACCACCTTGTCGATGGGCGAGCCGCGCCGGCGCTGCGTGATGCTGACGCGGTCATTCTCGATATGGAAATTGTAATCCACCTGCTGTGTGCTGTTGTCGGACGGTTTGCCGCGTCCCGTCTCGAGCTTTTGCACCAGATCCCATAGCAGTTTCAGTTCGTTGGCATAGGGGTAGTCAAGCTTGCCGGCCGCCAGCGTCTCCTCGTTGAACAGCGGCTCCAATGTGTCATGGCGCAGGTTCGCGGCGATATGTATCTTCTCGACGCGACTTTCGTGACCCAATATCTCCAGCGTTTCGCCGTCCACCTCGTTATACATCGACAGCGCCGGGCAAACACGATCCGCACACAACGTAAAAGCCTCTACCACGCTATCCGGCAACATGGTGATCTTGCTTCCGGGCATATACACGGTCGACAGTCGCTGCGCCGCGATCAGGTCTCCCGCAGAGTCGCGCGGCAGGCCCAGGGTGGGCGCGGCGATATGCACCCCGATACGCCAGTTGCCATTGGCCAGTTTTTCCACCGAGAACGCATCATCGATCTCGGTAGTGGTGGCATCGTCGATACTGAATGCATTCACCCCGGCCTGTGGCAACTCTTCCCACGTGCTCAACTCGACAGGCGGGAAACCGACACCTTTCGGGAAATGCTCGAACAGGAAACGTTTCAAATGATAATCCTGGGTGGAAGGCAACGCGCCGCAGCGCTCCAGCAGATGCGCCGCGGACAAGTGTGTGGCGGCGCAGGCCGCTTCCAGCGCCTTGACTTCGAGCGTATTGCGATCCGGCTTGTAGAGCAATTGGTCAAGGTGCTCGGTGAATTCGCCGGGTAATTCGAAGCGGCTAAGCTGCTCAGTGTAGCGCGCCTGTAACGCCAACTGCTGGCGCTTCTTTTCGGCGCCGGCCAGCGCGGCTTTCAGAACATCGGGCGGCGCGGCGCGATAGCGGCCTTTGCCCTTCTTGTGGAAATAGATCGGTGCAGTGTGCAGGCGTATCAGGGCGGCGGCTGCTTCCAGCGAACTCGGTACATGACCAAAATACTCGGTGGCGATCTGCTCGAAACCGAATTCGTCGGGTGGACAGCATTCCCAGAGGAAATCGACCTCGACCCCGCCAGCGATAGCTTCCGCCTGTGGCATGAATTCGGCCAGGTCGGGCTGGTTAAAGCGCAGCATCACATTGGCCGCTTTGACCTTGCTGCGCTTGCCGGACACGCTCTCGATCTGCAGCGAGGTAGTATTGTCGGCCATGATGCTGCCGACCTTGAAACTGCCGTCTTCTTCGTAAAGGATGTTCATTGGGGGGTGCGGGAGAATTTGCCGCGAATTATAACAGTTTGGGCCGACAGCCCTGAATGACATCGGCAACAAAAAAGCCGACTTGCGTCGGCGTTTTGTTGCGGGTGATCTTCAGGCTATTTGGTTTTTTTATCAGTGGCGGCGTCGGATTTCTCGGCGGCCTTCGGCGCAGCTTTCTGTTGCAGTATCCAGGTCACCAGAGTCTTGATGTCTTCATCGGTGATCGACGGCCTTGTGCCAGGCATGGGCATCACCCCCCACGAACCCGCGCCGCCACTGCGAACCTTTTTCTCCAGTTTCCCCTGGGCTTCCTTGTCATCCCTGTACTTGTCAGCCATCTCGATCAAAGTCGGGCCGACGGTTCTGTTGCCAACAGTATGGCAATTGTTGCAGTTACCCTCTTTGAAAAGCGTCTCCTCCTTAACAGCGGCAAGGGCGGTGGTAGAAACAGTCAATGCAACAGTCATGGCTGCGAAATAGCGAAATTTCATATTGAGCTCCTGTGAAAAGATTGCGAACGCCCCGGTTCAGCAGAGTACAAGACCGGAAAAAGATATCGCAAGGATTATAACAAACTGCCGGAAAGTCAGGCCAGCGCTTTCACACCGACTGCACTGCCAGGCGCAATGCCGGCAGATCAGCTTTGGGACTCAGCATGAGCGGCATAAATGCACGAACAAAAAAAGCCGACTCGCGCCGGCTCTTTGCTGCTGAGGCTATCCCTTATTTTTGTGACAGTATCCAGCGAACCATGGCCTTGATGCTTTCATCGCTGACTGATTTGGGTGTGGCTGGCATGGGCATCGTTCCAAAAGAGCCGGCACCGCCGCTGCGAACCTTCTTTTCCAGTTGAGCCTGCGCACCGTCGTCTTTCGCATATTTGGCGGCGATCGTTTTCAGGGATGGACCCACAGATGCGCTGGCAGCGGCATGGCACATGCTGCAATTGCTTTGATTGAACACCGCCTCGGCTTCACCTGCGGCAAATGCAGTGGTGGAAACGGACAGGGAAGCGGCGATTGCGAACAGATAACGGGCTTTCATAATAGACTCCTTGGATAAAAATCAATACGTACAATTTACGCCCAACGCTGAGTAGCTCTTTGATGTAAGTCAAATCGAATCAAAATGCTTGCGAATATTGACTTGGAAGCACGCGGTTAGTTCCTTAAGGTGTGAGTATGCATCAGTGAATGATAATGCAGCGGACGTTGTTGATTTCAAATCATTGCCGTTGAAAAAGCTTGCCATTTATTTGTTCTATCACTGGGTACTCAGGGTGAATTGTCAGCGGCGAAGCTTGAGTTAAATGCCGAGATCAGGGCAAGGCCAGTCAACGATCAAAAAATATTCCGAATGATTTGGTACTTCATCAATCTTTCAACTTCCATACTGCACTGCACTGCACTGCACTGCACTGCACTGCACAGTATCAATCATAATGCCATATGACTGACAAAGTCCATTCTTCGATATAAATATCATAACTATTGAGGTTTACATAATTGAAGACAGCGCCACGCCATCCAGAATGAGATTTGAAAAATAAATAAATTACCCCGTCATTCCGGCCTACGCCGGAATGACGGCAGGTGTGTCGCGAATTAAGTAAAGATCAATAATGACGACGTGTATTGCTCACTTCTCACTTGCTCGGGCAACTCCTGCACCATAGTGCAGACTGACAGGGAGATCCGGAATACAGACAATGGTTGTTTGTGGAGGTTGTTCATGGCTTGCCGTCCTCCGATCCCTGGACCAATCCGATCGCCGCGCCAGTCGGGTCGATGATCAGGGCAGTGGTGCCCGCACGGACCTCCGGATCGGGCTCAACGATGACACGCCCGCCGGCCTGCACGACGGCGACTACCGAAGCTTTCACATTATGCACTCTCAGGAAGGGAAGCCAGGCACTGGGGTGGCCCGGTTCGGGCGTGGGGATGATGTTGCAGCGGGCATAACCCCCCGAGGCCAGTTGATACGCCGTCTTTCCGTTAGACATCGGAGTGGGATTGACCTCATAACCGGCGAGACCGCTGTAGAACGTGGCCATGGTTTTCGGGTCCTTGGCCCAGAGTTCGATCCACATCCACTGGTTATCCTCGGCCAGGTAATCGAGCGGATCGCCTGAAGCCGAGTGGATAACGGCAAACAGCGCGCCCTCTGGGTCAGCGAGCAGTGCTACCTCTCCGCGACCCGCTAGCGACCGGGGCGCGACAAGCACTTTGCCGCCATGCTCCACGGCGTAACTCGGGGCAGCTTTACGTCGGGTACCGAGATCATGCCGAGCCAACGACTGCCTTTCTCCTTCACGATTTCGTGCCTGCGCTGGATCATGCCGCCGACCAGGTCCCCGGCGGAGCGGGCCAGTGTGTAGGTGTCCTTGCCTTCTCCAAGAGTCTGGTATGACCAGCCGAACACGCTGCCATAAAAACGTTTTGCCGCCTCGGCGTCCTCAGTCAAGAGTTCACCCCACACCCAGCGGCCGTGAACATATACGCCGGCGGGCGTTTCGGTGATTGCAGGCCAGGTGCGGCCTTCCACCAGGGCGGGTGTGACTGCGGCGATGAAAAGAAGAAGCGCGAACACGAACTGCAGGATCTTGCGTTGCGGTTGAAGAGGGGCGGTCATAAGTTCACGCCACAAGATTATTTACAGTTTCCGGAACAACGGATCACCCGCTCACCACAGGTGATGTCCTCGAACAGTCCGGTCAGGGACTCATCGATCTCGGCATCGTTATACTGAGACTGGGAAGTAGCATAGCGCATCTCGGAGATCCACTGCACATCCGTGCAGTCGGGCTTGCCGATCCCAAAACGCATGCCGACTTCATAGTCACTGCACATCATTCCATGGTGGCGGGCCGTACCTTCGATGTGCCGTGTACCGTCGCGTTTCAGCCAACCGGTGAAGTCGCCGAAGTGTAATTCCATTTCCAGTTTGAAAGTGCTGTGTTATTTCTCAATCAATAGTGAAATAAC
>JBDTPM010000102.1:0-2591 GCA_039932695.1 Gallionella sp.
GGGACAGGCAAGCTCAGTTCGCCGACGATGGGCACGAAGTCTTCGCCATCGGCACCGAGACCATGCAGCCAGATGATGCTGTGTCGCGGTTGCTTGCCGGATTCGAGCGTGATGTGGGGCAGGATGGTTGATGTTTTCATAATTCACGACACATATGCCGTCATTCCCGCAGCCCTCTCCCTAACCCTCTCCCGCCTGCGGGAGAGGGTACGATCGCCCTCTCCCCCTCTGGGGGAGAGTTGGAGAGGGGGTAGGCGGGAATGACGTGCCAGTATTTTCATATTTCAAATTCCATACCGGATGATGCGGCGCTGGACTCACACTGGAAACCACAATAATGCAGTTTTATGCGGACTCCGGGATGATCTCCCTCAGCACCTGAAATATCTCGCGGAAATTCTTCGGCGGCTTGCCGGCTTCCATTTCCTTTTGCGCATTGCGTATCAATGTGCGCAGGCGTTGCGCGTCCGCTTGCGGGTGCGCGGCGAGCAGCTCGGTGAGCGCGTTGTCGCTTTCCAGCAACCGGTCGCGCCAGCGTTCAAGCTGGTGCATATGGGTGATATGCTGCTGCGAAGTGCCTTTCCATGCGTCCAGTTTGGCGAGGATAGGGGCGGTGTCCACCTCGCGCATCAACTTGCCGATGTATTGCATCTGGCGGCGTTGCGCGCCGAACTTGTTGATGTTCTTCATCTCGCGGATCGCATCGCGCAGGTTCTCGGGCAGGTCGAGCTGGGCGAGTTGATCCTTGCCGAGTTCGGTCAGTTCCTTGCCGAGATCGCGCAACTCATGCATCTGCTTCTTGATCTTGGTCTTGCTGGGCGGCAGTTCCTCTTCTTCATCCGCGACAGGCAGGCTGTGCAGCCCGCGGCCGCGGGTATAAGTGCCTTCGGTTCTGCGCCCATGGGGACGGATGACCTCAACTTCGCCGTCATCGAATTCCTCTGCTACACCAGGCTCATCGTCATCCAGGGCATCGCTATCGCCATGTACTTCGGCATCCTCTTCGTCGTCGCCGAGATGAATGTGCAGCGGTTCGTCTGCTTCGTGGTCTTTTTTGTGTTTGTTCATAACTGCTATGATACCGCCTTCAACAATCATCCGCTTTGCATATGAAAGCCTTAGTATCCTCTGCACCACGCTTCTCCCATTCTGCTGACAGCCTGCGCAACATCGCGCAAGACATGCTGGCTTACGCCAAACAGCGCGGCGCTTCGGCCGCTTCCGTCGAAGTGTCGGTAGGCTTCGGACAGGGCGTCACGGTGCGTCACGGCGAGGTCGAAACCATCGAATACAACCGCGACAAGGGCCTGGGCATCACCGCCTACATCGGCCAGAAGCGCGGCAACGCCAGCACTTCGGATTTTTCGGCGCAGGCGGTGCGCGATACCGTGGATGCGGCGCTGTCGATCGCGCGCTATACCGCCATCGATGATTGCTCCGGTCTGCCCGATGCCGACATGCTGGCACAAGACTGTCCCGATCTGGATCTTTATCACCCGTGGGATCTGCCAGTGGATCAGGCGATCGCGCTGGCAATGGAGTGCGAACAGTCCGCATTGGCTGCGGACAAGCGCATCAACAATTCGGAAGGCGCGACGGTGAACCTGCACGAGGCGCAGTTCGTGCATGCCAACAGTCTCGGCTTCATTGGCGGTTATCCGACTTCACGCCACAGCGTCAGTTGTGCGGTGATCGCCGGCAAGGACGATGCGATGGAGCGCGACTACTGGTACAGCGTCGCGCGCGATGCTGGCGAAATAATCGAAGTGCACCAGATCGGGCGCATCGCGGCGGAGCGCACGGTGCGCCGCCTGAACGCCCGCCAGCTCGACACCATGCAGGTGCCGGTACTGTTCGAAGCGCCGATCGCATCCAGCCTGCTGGGGCATTTCACCGGCGCGGTGAGCGGCGGAAGCCTGTATCGCAAGTCCTCGTTCCTGCTCGACCAGCTCGACCAGCAGATATTCTCGCCGCACATCCACATCGAGGACGTGCCGGACATCCGCAGAGGCCTGGGTTCCAGTCCGTTCGATGACGAGGGCGTGCGGGTCCAGCGGCGCACCATCGTCGAAAACGGCGTGCTGCGCGGCTACTTTCTCGGCACTTACTCGGCACGCAAACTGGGCATGCGCACCACCGGAAACGCGGGCGGCAACCACAACCTGATCCTGAAGTCGTCAGCCGGGAAACCGGGCGGACAGGATTTCGCCGGCCTGCTGAAAACCATGTCGCGCGGCCTGCTGGTCACGGAATTGCTGGGACACGGCATCAACCCGGTGACCGGCGATTATTCACGCGGCGCGGCGGGATTCTGGGTGGAGCACGGCGAGATCCAGTATCCGGTGCACGAGATCACGATCGCAGGAAATCTGAAGGATATGTTCCGCAACATCGTCGCGGTTGGCAACGATGTGTTGGTGCAGGGTTCGCGCCAGAGCGGGTCGATTCTGGTCGAAGGCATGACGGTGGCAGGGAGATGAGTGGCTCCCTCTCCCCTTGTGGGAGAGGGTTGGGGTGAGGGGGAGTCACAAACAAAACCGTCGGGGGTAGCCCGACAGCTAGTCACTTTTTCTTGCTTCGCCAAAGAAAAA
>JBDTPM010000103.1:0-1929 GCA_039932695.1 Gallionella sp.
GTCGGGCTGATCTCGCCGCCGCCGCATCACGACATCTATTCGATCGAGGATCTGGCGCAACTCATCCATGACCTGAAGAATTCCAATCCGTCCGCGTCGATCTCGGTCAAGCTGGTTTCCGAAGTGGGCGTGGGTACGGTCGCAGCCGGCGTGACCAAAGCCAAGGCTGACCATATCACGATATCGGGCCATGACGGCGGCACCGGCGCATCGCCGATCTCATCGATCAAACATGCGGGTACGCCGTGGGAGCTCGGCTTGTCCGAGGCGCAGCAAACCCTGGTGCTGAACCAGTTGCGTGGCCGCGTCGCGTTGCAGGTGGACGGCCAGATCAAGACCGGCCGCGACGTGCTGATCGGCGCTCTGCTGGGCGCGGATGAATTCGGATTTGCCACCGCGCCGCTGGTGGTGGAAGGCTGCATCATGATGCGCAAGTGTCACCTCAACACCTGCCCGGTCGGCGTCGCGACTCAGGATCCCGAGTTGCGCAAGAAATTCACCGGCCAGCCGGAACACGTCGTGAACTATTTTTTCTTCGTTGCCGAAGAAGTGCGCGAACTGATGGCCCAGCTGGGCATCCGCAGATTTGAAGAATTGATCGGACGCAGCGATCTGCTCGACATGAAACACGGTATCGCGCACTGGAAGGCGCGAGGGCTGGACTTCTCCAGGGTGTTCCATCAACCGGATGTGGCAGCCAGCGTGTCGCGCCATCATACGGACATGCAGGATCACGGGCTCGGAAAAGCGCTGGACAACACGCTGATCGCCCAGGCGCAGAACGCGCTGAACAACAAGCAGGCCGTGGTCATAGCCAGCAACATCAGAAACGTCAACCGCACCGTCGGCACGATGCTGTCGCACGAAGTCGCTAAGCGTTACGGCCAGGCCGGTTTGCCTGACGACACCATCACCGTGAAATTCAACGGCACGGCCGGGCAGAGTTTTGCTGCATTCCTGGCGCATGGTATTTCGTTCGAGTTGCGCGGTGAAGGAAACGATTACGTGGGCAAAGGGCTGTGCGGCGGACGCATCGCGATCATGCCGCCTGCCGATTCAAAACTGGTCACGCATGAAAACATCATCGTCGGCAACACCGTGCTGTATGGCGCGACTTCCGGCGAATGTTATTTTTCGGGCGTGGCGGGCGAACGTTTTGCGGTGCGCAACTCCGGCGCGATCGCCGTCGTGGAAGGATTGGGTGACCATGGCTGCGAATACATGACCGGCGGTATGGTGATCGTGCTGGGGCAGACCGGACGCAACTTCGCAGCGGGCATGTCGGGTGGCGTGGCGTACGTGCTGGATGAAGACGGCACCTTTGAGAAACGCTGCAACTTGTCCATGGTGGCGCTTGAACCTGTTCCTTCGGAGGCCGAGGCCAGCGAGACCGGCGAGGTGGAAGCGCATGGCCGCGTCCATTTCAACCACCTCGAACAGGCCGACGAACAGGCATTGCGCGAGCAAATCGAAAAACATTTACGCTACACCAACAGCCCTCGCGCCAAGCACATCCTGGATAACTGGCCGGCGTACTTGTCGAGGTTCACCAAGGTGATGCCGACCGAATATCGGCGTGCTTTGCAGGAAATGGCGGCGCAAAACGTCAAGGTCATGAATGGACAAAGGGAGGCTGCATAATGGGTAAGCCAACCGGATTCATGGAGTTCAAGCGCCTCAGCGAAGCCAGCTTGCCCGTGGCTGACAGGCGCAAGAACTACCACGAGTTCGTGCTGCATCTGAACGACGAGCAGTCCAAGACGCAGGGCGCGCGCTGCATGGATTGCGGCATCCCGTTCTGCACCACGGGCTGTCCGGTCAATAACATCATCCCGGACTGGAACGATCTGGTGTATCGCGGCAACTGGCGCGAGGCGCTGGACGTGCTGCACTCCACCAACAACTTTCCCGAGTTCACCGGGCGCATTT
>JBDTPM010000104.1:0-2340 GCA_039932695.1 Gallionella sp.
CAATCCCTGCGCTGAGAACCGCCGGGGTCAGGTCTTGCATTCATACATTTAAAAAACCGAGGTCTAGATTCGCAGCATCCCACCAAACCATTCCCGCTACCTGTTTCACCCGACAGCTTGCGGATGCTATGATAGCCGCATGGCTCCAACCATTATTCCGCGCGTATGGCTTTCGCTTCTTTTTCTTTTCTCGTGAAGAGCCTCGTTTGCATGTAGGCTAAAGGGCCCGGGCTCGACTTATTCCCAGCCGATGCCGAGGGGCAGGTCTAGATTCGCAGCATGGAATACAACATTGGTTAACCCCGCTTGTATTTTCAAGCCACCGCCAATTCCACCTTCAGCGTCTTGCCCAACACTGCCGCCGCACTGGCCAAGGTGGTCAGCGTGAGGCTGGTGTCGTTCTCGTCCAGCAGGCGGTTCAAAGCGGCGCGGCTGGTATGCATTCTTTTCGCCATCTCTGTTTTGTTCAGGCTCTGGGCTTTCATTTCCTGTTCGATCTGCCATGCGATGACGCGCTTGACGGCGACTGCGGTCGCTTCGTCCAGTGTGGCGTTTTCGGTGAGGAATTCATCGAAGCTGCTGCCTATATTTTTCTTGCTCATGTTCTTCTCCTTAATTGTTTCAATCGCTCTTTCGCCAGATCGAGATCGGGCTTGGGTGTCTTCTGTTGTTTTTTGATGAAGCCGTGCAGTAACACCATGATGTTTCCATCCAGTGCAAAAAGTATCCGCGCGATACGCGTCTCCAGCCTGATACGCACTTCCCATATGTCGTTGCCGAGATGCGCTACCAGCGGCATGCCCAGCGGCCAGCCGAATTGCACGGTCTTTACATCCTCACCTATGGTTTTCTTTTCTGTTGCCGACAGCGACCGCAGCCATTCGCGCACCGGCTCATTGCCGGCATCAGTCTTGAAGAATCGGACGTCCAAGGTTGGCGTGGTCATGTTGTACAGCGTACCAATTTTGATTCGCTATGGCAAGCTTATCTTTAGGGCAAACAATCAGGGACAGCCACGATTGATTGCCAATAGATCTAGGCTTCGCCAGCTTTCAGTTTTTCCCTACATTGATATGTGTAACATACTACGTTACAATCATTCTCCATGATAAAGAGCTTTTCGCACAAAGGTATCAAGGCCTTTTTTGAGACAGGCTCCAAGGCTGGTATTCAGGCAGCACATGCGGCACGTATACGATTGCAATTGGCCGCGTTGAATCGCGCAAAAGTACCTGCCGACATGGCCGTGCCCAACTGGAAGTTGCATGCGCTCAAGGGAAATCTGGCAGGCCACTGGGCGATCACGGTAAATGGAAACTGGCGCATCACTTTTCGATTTGAGAATGGCGATGCGCTGTTGGTGGATTATCGGGTCTATCACTGAGAGGTAAAAAATGGCAACCATGCACAACCCGCCGCACCCCGGCGAAATCCTGCGCGAATGGCTGGGAGAAATGAGCGTAACCGATGCAGCCCGGCATCTCGGTGTGGCACGCGCTACGCTTTCCCGCGTGTTGAACGGCTCCTCCGGTATCTCGGCGGATATGGCATTGCGCCTTCAGGCCGCTTTAGGCACCAGCCCTGAAATGTGGATGGGGTTGCAGGATGATTATGAGCTTTGGCTGGCCTCCAAGGTGAAGCGCCCACGCATCGCCCCTTTGGCATTGGCAGCGTAATTATAAGAAAGCCCTGCATCGCCGGGCTTTTTCTTTGGTACCGCTCGTTCATGTTTCCGCTAAATGGGGCAGCTTCGAATTTTTTCTCAAGCCGTCTTGAGGGCACCTCTAAAAATTCGTCACACCGGCGAAGGCCGGTGTCCAGCCTTTTGAATACACTGGATTCCGGCCTTCGCCGGAATGACGAATTGGGACTTGTTCAGCGCTGCCTTAATTTCAACGCATCTCATGACTAGACTGATATTCACATTACTCTTGGCGGCAACTGCATTATCCGGCTGCACGGGTATACCGGATGGCGTCACGCCGGTTAAAGGCTTTCAAGTTGATCGCTATCTGGGCACCTGGTACGAGATCGCAAGGCTGGATCATAGTTTCGAAGAAGGCCTCAGCGATGTCACCGCCACTTATCAGTTGCGCGCGGATGGCGGGATCGATGTGCTCAACAAGGGGTATGACGCGGAGAAAAAGTCCTGGCGCGATGCAAAGGGACGCGCCTATTTTTTGGGCTCACCCGATACGGCCAGCCTGAAAGTCAGTTTCTTCGGGCCCTTTTATGGTGGTTATCATGTCATGGCACTCGACCCGGAATACCAATGGACGATGATCGCCGGGCCTACACATAAATATTTCTGGATACTGGCACGTACCCCGTCCCTGCCCC
>JBDTPM010000105.1:0-2877 GCA_039932695.1 Gallionella sp.
CTGGCCATCTCCAGCATCTCCTCGAAGGTGATGGTCTTCAGGCGGCGCGCCTCGGGAACCAGGCGCGGGTCGGTGGTGTAAACACCATCCACATCGGTATAGATCTGGCATTCGTCGGCACGCAATGCAGCCGCAATCGCCACACCGGTGGTATCCGAACCGCCTCGCCCCAATGTGGTGATGTTGCCGGCCTCGTCCACACCCTGAAAACCCGCCACCACCACCACGCAGTCGTTTGCCAGATCAGCGCGGATGTTCTGTTCGTCGATGCTGACGATGCGCGCCTTGGTAAAAGCGCTATCGGTGAGTATCTTGACCTGCGCGCCGGTGTAGCTTTTGGCGTTCAGCCCTTGCTCCTTCAAAGCCATCGCCAGAAGGCCGATGGTGACCTGCTCGCCGGTGGAGATGATCACATCCAGCTCGCGCGGATCGGGATGCTTCTGGATCTCATGGGCAAGCGCAACCAGACGATTGGTCTCGCCGCTCATCGCGGAGACCACCACCACCACCTGATGCCCTTTTGCCTTGAATTTCGCGACGCGACGCGCCACGTTCTTGATGCGGTCAGGACTGCCGACCGATGTACCGCCGTACTTCTGAACTATCAATGCCACGATTTTTATGCCTGACTTAAAAAGTGGCCGCGATTCTAGCGCATTTGACTGAAAAAAACGAGGCGATGAGTAGACTCAGTTTGTTACACTCACGCCAATTTCAGCAACTCAATCGCAGTCGCACCATGACAGAAATCATTCCGCGCAGCATACCCGAAGCAGCCGTGCAGCACTTGCTTGTCAAGGGATATTCGCCGGCGCTGGCGAATATCTTCGCGGCACGCGGCATCACGGATAGCAAGCAACTGGACACTACCTTTGCCGGACTGCTGCCGTTCGACAACTTGAAAAACGCCAGCGAAATGGCACGCTTGCTGGCTGATGCGATCGCCGCACGGAAAAAACTCATGGTCATCGCCGACTACGATGCCGATGGTGCGACTGCGTGTGCGGTAGCTGTGCGAGGCCTGCGCGCTTTCGGTGCGCAAATCGATTTCATCGTCCCGAACCGCTTTGAATATGGCTATGGCTTGACGCCAGAGATCGTCCAACTCGCCGCATTATCCAAACCGGACATTCTGATCACCGTGGACAACGGCATTGCCAGCGTCGAAGGTGTGGCAGAAGCGAATCGGTTGGGTATGCAGGTACTCATCACCGACCACCATCTGCCCGGCGATGCATTGCCGGATGCTGCCTGCATCGTGAATCCCAATCAGCCCGGCTGTGATTTTCCCAGCAAGAATCTGGCAGGCGTTGGGGTGATGTTCTATGTGCTGCTGGCGTTGCGGGCGGAGCTGCGTAAGAGAAGGGTGTTCTCTTCTACAGCAATACCGCAAACCCCTGATACAACTACTAGCCATTCGACTAGGCTATCTAAAGACGATTGCCAAGTCGCTGGTTATCCCAGCCTCCCCTTATCAGGGGAGGAGCCACAGCACTTCCCCCCTGACAAGGGGGGATCGAGGGGGGTTGCGGAACCCAATCTCGGCAACCTTCTAGATCTGGTCGCACTGGGAACGGTGGCCGATGTGGTGAAGCTGGATCAGAACAATCGCATCCTGGTGCAGCAAGGTTTGCTGCGTATCCGCGCCGGACGGGCTTGTGCAGGTATCAACGCGCTGTTGCTGGTTGCAAAAAAAGATCCGGCGCGCACTTCAAGCCAGGACCTGGGTTTTACCGTCGGGCCCCGCCTGAATGCTGCGGGCAGGCTGGACGACATGAGCTTGGGCATTAACTGTCTGCTGACCGATGATGCTGCAACCGCGCTGCAAATCGCCGCAAAACTTGACGCGCTCAATCGCGAGCGGCGCAGCATTGAAACAGAAATGCAGGAAAGTGCCTTGGCCGCTCTCGAACAAATCAATCGTAGGGTGCGCCATGCGCCCCATGGTGCGCATGGCGCACCCTACGGAGCCTGCCTGGTTTTATTCGATGAGACTTGGCATCAAGGTGTGATCGGCATCCTCGCTTCTCGCCTCAAGGACAGATTCCATCGCCCGGTGATCGCTTTCGCCCGCTCTGGAGACGGCGAAATAAAAGGCTCGGGACGTTCAATAGCAGCGTTGCATCTTCGCGACGCGCTGGATCTGGTCAGCAAACGTCACCCCGCGCTGATCAAGAAATTCGGTGGGCACGCTGCGGCGGCGGGCCTGAGTATCGCCGAATCCAACTTTGATGAATTTGTTGCCGCTTTTGAACAAGTGTCCAGCGAACTGCTCGATGCAAACGATCTGGCGCACCGCATCGAGACCGATGGCGCGTTAGAACAGAGCGAGATGAAGATCGAAGTAACACGGCGGCTGGATGAACAAGTGTGGGGGCAAGGCTTCCCTGCGCCGCAATTCGATGATGACTTCGTCGTGATGAATCAGCGTGTGGTTGGCGAAAAACATCTCAAGCTGCGTCTGGAGGCAAATGGAAAGATCATCGAGGCGATACTGTTCGGACACAACGAGATGCTGCCCGAACAGATACATGCCGTGTACAGTCTGAGTGTCAATGAATACAATGGCACTCAAAGTTTGCAACTCATCATTCGTCACTGGCAGGAAGCAAAGAGGTAAAGCGATGGAAATCAGTTTTCTGCAGAACAACGGTATCGAAGCGTTGCCGCAGTTCCTCACCAGTCTCGCCATCGGCTTACTCATAGGACTGGAGCGCGAACGCAAACCTTCCGCCAAGGCCGGACTGCGAACCTTCGCGCTGGTCGCGATCTTCGGCACATTGTCAGCACTGCTCTCGGCGAAACTCGGCTCACCCTGGTTACTGATCGCCGGTCTGCTCGCCGTAGCCGGCATGATCATATCCGCCTACCACAATA
>JBDTPM010000106.1:0-9652 GCA_039932695.1 Gallionella sp.
CAACAATCGCGGTGGCAACAGTGCACCGCAGCGCAACGGAGACCGTCCCAGCTATACTCTCGGACGCGGCAACAATGGCAACAGCCGTTAAGCTGACTCGCTAAATGCGGCAAAAAAGCACGCTCAGGCGTGCTTTTTTTATTGTCTTAATCCACTAAAATCTCTCACCAGTTGAACTTGTGATGGTACGTTGCGACAAATGTGGGGTATTTCCTGATCCTGTACACTTACCTGATGCGTCCCGCTCTCTACATCTTGATTTTTCTATGGAACTGTCTGGCCATTGCCGAAGCAGGCTCCGACCCGTTCGGCACAGAGGCGATGCTGCCCCCGAAGCCCGCATTGCACCTGAACGGGGTGGTTGGTGACCCGTGTGCGGATGCCATGCCGACTGGCGCGCTCAATCTGCCGGATGTGGTCAACCTCGCTTTGTGCAGCAATCCCAAGACGCGTGAAGTGTGGGCAAATTCGCGCGTATTTGCGGCGCAAGTCGGGGTCAGCAAGGCAAGTTATCTGCCCAGTGCAGACATCAGCGCTGCTGCCAGCCGTGTCAAGTCGGGAAATGCAGGTCGGGTAGATCAGACCAGTCTCAGCCTGACACTTTCCTACCTGCTGTATGACTTCGGCTCACGCGCTGCCAATCTGGAAAATGCGCGCCAATTGCTGGTTGCCGCGAGCGCCACGCAGGACAGCACGGTGCAGACGATATTCCTTTCGTCAGTTCAGTCCTATTACCAAAACCAGGCGGCACTCTCCGCGCTCGAAGCGGCACTCGAGTCGGAACGCGCGGCCAGGGAAAGTTTTGCCGCCGCCGAGGCACGCTATCGTGCCGGAAGTGCGACACCCGCCGACAAACTGCAAGCGCAGACAGCTTATTCGCAATCCACGCTGAACCGCATCACCGCTGATGGCAATCTGAAGAACGCGCAAGGATCACTGGCAAACATGCTTGGGCTCGATGCCAACCGGAAAATATCGCTAATATCTGCGAATACTATGCCGATACCCGATAACTTTGAAGGTGATATCAACACCCTGATCGAAGAGGCGCGTCAGCATCGTCCGGATCTACAGGCAGCCGCTGCGCAAGTCAAGGCTGCACAAGCCAGCGCCGATGCGGCCCGATCTTCGGACAAACCTTCCATATCCTTATCCGCCTCGACCAATCAGATCGATATCGCAGGCACCCCTTCGCGAGGATCTTCGATCGGCATCAATTTGAACGTGCCGATCTTCTCGGGTTATGCCCCGACCTATCGGGTGCGCGCAGCCGAGGCACAGGTCGAAGCGAAGAATGCCCAACTCGAACAGCTGCGCTTGCAGGTGGCATTGGATGTCTGGACAGCGTATCAGCATCTCAACACCGCGACTCAATCCCTGCGCACAACCGCTGACTTGCTGAACAGCGCGGAACAATCAGAACGCGTCGCGCTCGGTCGTTACAAGGCTGGCGTAGGCAGCATGCTTGATGTGCTGAATGCGCAGAGTGCTTTAGCCAGCGCGCGTCAGCAACGGATTCAATCCACCTTTGACTGGAACATCAATCGCGCAACGCTTGCGCAGGCAATGGGAAATCTGGATGCGAGCTTATTGCACTCCTTGTCGAAGGTCAGCAGCCAATAACCGAGTGAAACTCCAACCACAGAATACCCAGCCATGAAAAATCTATTCCGCTCTCCCCTTGCTTTGATCATTCTTGGTATTGCCGTCATCAGCGCCGGCATCGCCATTTACTGGCAACTCTATGGGACGGCGGCACCGCAATATCGGACTCAAACTGTAGAAAAGGGGGACCTCAACCAAACTGTCTCTGCCAACGGAACGATCAATCCGGTAACGCTGGTGAGCGTCGGCACGCAGGTTTCCGGCACGGTAAAGAAACTGTATGTGGATTTCAACAGCAAAGTCGAGAAAGGCCAGATATTGCTGGAACTCGATGATGCCATCCTTGCCGCACAGCAAAAGCAAAGCCAGGCCAATGTGAAAAGTGCCGAAGCCTCGTTGGAACTGGCTACTGCCAATGAAGCGCGCATGCGCAGCCTGTTCACGCAAGAGTATGTCTCTCGCCAGGAGCTGGATACCGCAGTGCAGGCCAAAAAGGCCGCCGAAGCACAATTGCAATTGACGCAAGCGACCGTGGAAAAAGACCGCGCCAACCTTGCCTATTCGGTGATCCGATCGCCGGTGTCGGGTGTGGTGGTCGATCGTTCGGTAGATGTCGGTCAAACTGTGGCCGCCAGCCTGCAGACCCCTACACTGTTCAAGATCGCTCAGGATCTATCCAGGATGCAGATCGATGCCAATTTCGCGGAGGCCGACATAGGCAATATCCATGTGGGCCAGACAGTGCGCTTTACCGTGGATGCATTTCCGAACCGCAGCTTCAAAGGCGGGGTCAAACTGATACGCATGAATCCCACTACCCTGCAAAATGTAGTTACCTACGATGTAGTGATCAACGTGGACAATCCCGAGCAAATCCTGTTGCCCGGCATGACTGCTTATGTGAGCATCACGGTGGCAGAGCGCAAGGATGTGATGCTGATCCCCAATGCCGCGCTGCGCTTCAAACCAGTCAATACCGATGCGCAAAAGTCTGCGGCCAGCCAAAAAAATGATCCGCAGAAGAGTGGCGGTCGCCCCGGAAGTGCAACCGGTACCGACGTCAAACCCAAGCGGGATGAGCTTGCCGGGAAGGTATATTTATTGGGGCAAGGGGAACTTAAGCCGGTCAGCGTGTCGCTCGGGATCACCGACAATCGCAATACCGAGATCGTCGGCGGAGAGCTCAAGGTTGGTGATCAAGTGGTGATTGGCGATCTCCAGGCAGCCGGCAATTCTCAATCCGGCGGCACTTCGCCGATTCGTATGCGAATGTTCTGATGAGCGACCCGGTCATTCGCATCGAAGGTCTGTTCAAGTCCTACCAGACTTCTGCCGGATTGTTCCCGGCGCTCAAAGAGGTGAACCTCAACATCGCTGCAGGCGAATTCGTCGCGATCATGGGACCGTCCGGTTCGGGAAAATCCACTTTCATGAATATCCTCGGCTGTCTCGACGTACCCACTGCCGGCCATTACTTTCTGGATGGGCGCATCGTCGCGGAACTGGACAAGGATGAGCTTGCCTTGCTGCGCAACCGCACCATCGGCTTTGTGTTCCAGGGATTCAACCTGTTGCAACGCATGTCGCTGCTGGACAATGTCGCGCTACCGCTGATCTATAGCGGCATGGAACGCGAGCAGCGACAACAGCAAGCACGAGACCTGCTCGCCAAGGTGGGACTGGAAGGCTATGAAGCATCCATGCCCAACAAGATCTCCGGTGGCCAGCAACAGCGCGTCGCCATCGCCCGCGCCCTGATCAACCGTCCGCGAGTGCTGCTCGCCGATGAGCCCACCGGCAATCTCGACAGCCACACCAGTGCAGAAATCATCGCCTTGTTCGAGTCGCTCAACCGCGAAGGCATCACCATCGTGCTCGTCACCCATGAAGCCGACATCGCACAACACGCGCAGCGACAGGTGCGATTCCTCGACGGGCGCATCGTCAGCGACCAGCCCACTTCAAAACTGGAGCACACTGCATGATGTTCGCGATGCTCGGTGAAGCCTGGCGCGCGATGGGCGCCAACCGGCTACGCACCTTTCTGACCATGCTCGGCATGGTGATCGGCGTAGGAGCGGTGGTGTTGATGATGGCTATCGGCCAGGGCGCGCAATATGCCGTCAAACAAAGCATCGCAGCGATGGGCAGCAATCTGTTCATATTGGTTTCAGGCAGTACCTCCGCAGGAGGGGTACGCTCAGGCAGTGGCGGCGGATATACGTTGAATGTCAGCGATGCCGATGCCATCGCCGAACTGCCCGGTGTCCAGGCAACAGCTCCGATCCACCCGGGTAACGCACAAGTCGTTTATGGACCTAACAACTGGAACACCTCCGTGATCGGCACCACACCAGGCTATCTGGATGCGCGCTCGTGGCCGGTGGTTTCCGGGAATGCCTTTACCAACTCGGATGTGCGTTCAGCCACTCGTGTCGCGTTGATCGGCAAGACTGCTGCACAAAATATTTTCGGCGATGAGGATCCGCTCGGCAAGACCTTCCGCATCCGGCAAAGCCCATTCGTCGTGCTTGGGACCTTGTCAGCAAAGGGTCAGGGCATGGACGGACGCGACCAGGACGACACCATACTCATCCCCCTCACCACCGCACAGCGTCAGGTTTTCGGCTCCCAGTTCCCGGGTTCGGTGCGCATGATCATGGTGCAAACCTCCACCCAGGAAATCATGCCTGCCGTGGAAAGATCCATGACCGAACTGTTGCGCCAGCGGCACCGGATACGCGAAGGCATGGATAACGACTTCTCGCTGCGCAACCTCACTGCGGTTGCCGACTCTGCAGCCGAGAGCGCGCGCGTCATGTCGCTACTGCTCGGCGCGATCGCTTCGGTGTCGTTGTTGATCGGGGGCATCGGCATCATGAATATCATGCTGGTCTCGGTGACCGAACGCACCCGCGAGATCGGCATCCGCATGGCTATCGGCGCACGCGAGCGCGATATCCTGATGCAATTCCTGTTGGAAGCCATCATCATTTCGGTGGTCGGCTGCATCATCGGATTGCTGCTGGGTATCGGTAGCGCGCTGCTGGCCGAAACATTGACCGGCACAATGGTCATCATCTCCGGCAGCTCGATCCTGGTAGCGTTCGGCGTCGCCGCAACGGTGGGTATCTTCTTCGGCTTTTATCCGGCACGCAAGGCCGCTTTGCTGGATCCGATAGAAGCCTTGCGCTACCAGTAAGAAAGACTGTCACTCGGTTGCGCATTGTGATGGCGGTATGTTCCCCCGGCAACCCAATCAGAAAGATTGAATTGACGTCACGGCAGTCATGGTAAACAATTGGGCCAGAGCGAGCATGCTGCAATAAACAAAAATAAAATACCCCTTCAGAGAAAATCCATGTCCTATACCAAATCATACCCCGCCGTTTTTCTGGGTATAGCGTTGCTAGCGATTACCTCCGTCTATGCCGACGATACCCCTGACGAAATCAAACGGCGTATCGGTGGTGGCGATCCAGTTGCAGGCAAGGAAAAATCTGCTCAGTGCCGAGCATGTCACGGCGAGGATGGCAATAGTGCAGCGCCCAACGTTCCCAAACTCGCGGGACAATACGCAGATTACCTCTATCGGCAGATCAATAATTTTCAGACTGGCGCCCGCAAGGACCCTGTCATGACTAAAATTGCGGCGACCGTGACAGACCACAAGGGCCTGTCGGATATCGCCTCCTACTTCGCCAGCCAGAAGCAGATGACTGGCCCGCCAGTCAAGAATGAGGTTGGAGAAAAATTGTTCCTCGACAAGGGCTGCCTTAATTGCCACGGTGAAATCGGCAAGGGCAAGCCAGCCTACAACTCAATAAATCCGGTGATCGGCGGTCAACACAAGGACTATCTGGTGAAACAACTGAACGACTTCAAGACAGGCGCCCGCGACACCGACATTTCCGGAGCGATGAGCGAACTGGCCAACCAAATCACCGACGCCGAGATGCAAGCGGTGGCAGAGTACCTTTCCGGTCAATAATGTTTAGTTCGGACAATCAGCTGCGCCAAGCCCCTGAAAATAATAATGGAATGGCTCGGTTTTTGGTGATTGCCAATTTTCCAGCTGCCCCATGTTTCGGCTAACCCTGATTTCAGGGGTTTCATAGCCTTGAATCGATTTTCGTTATCTTTCCTGTGGATGCAATTCAACAAGGAAAACCCCATTGACGCGGCAACAGTTATCGGAAACAATCGCGCTAAAATCAAAACCATAAGACTGCAAGCGAGGGGACATGTCACATACCAAGATAAGCACTGCCGCAATCATATCCGTATTGCTGTTTGCGACAGCTGCCGCCTATGCCGGCGATAGCCCCGAAGATATCAAACAACGTATCGGCAAAGGCGACCCGGTTGCCGGCAAGGACAAATCTGGCCTGTGTCAGGGGTGTCATGGCGAAGACGGCAACAGTGCCGCACCGACTTTCCCCAAACTTGCAGGCCAGTTTGCCAATTACCTGCAAAAGCAGATTCGCGAATTTCAATCCGAAGCGCGCGTCGACCCGACCATGAGCGGAATGGCGGCAACCGTGACCGAACCTCAGGACTTGCTCGACATCACGGCCTATTTCGCCAGCCAGAAGCAGATGAAAGGTTCCGATGGAAGCAGCGAGGCGGGAAAGAAACTATACCTCGAGGGCAATGACGCCAGCGGCGTTTATGGCTGTGTCAACTGCCATGGCGAGAATGGCAAGGGCAAATCGCCCAACAATGCGATGTTCCCGCTGATCGGCGGCCAGCACAAGGATTATCTGATCAAACAACTGACCGACTTCAATAAAGGCGACCGCAAAAACGACCCGGCAGGCATGATGGGCAATATCGCCAAGCTGATGACACCCGCCGAAATCGAAGCGGTGTCTGACTATCTTTCCGGACTCTGAACTCCAACGCTGAATACATATAGCATTCAGATCAAATCGCGCGATCTATAGCGCGGCTGCGGAAGTTGCGTGATATTCTCGGATATCTCTGAAAGTATTCCAAGAAATATGTCTGTTTCCATCAAAACCCCACAAGAAATCGAAAAAATGCGCGTCGCAGGACGCCTGACCAGCGAGGTCCTTGATTACATCGCACCGTTTGTCAAGCCGGGTATAACCACCAACGAGCTGGACCAACTCTGCCATGATTTGATCGTCAATGTGCAAAAAGGCATACCTGCCCCGCTCAATTACGCGCCGAGTGGACATAGGCCCTACCCAAAATCGATCTGCACCTCGATCAATCACCAGATATGCCATGGTGTGCCCAGCGACAAGGCGCTCAGGAATGGCGATATCGTCAACCTTGACATCACGGTCATCAAAGACGGTTATCACGGCGACAGTAGCCGCATGTTCTATGCCGGCGAGCCGTCCATCCAGGCCCGGCGGTTATGCGAGACCACTTTTCAGGCGTTGTGGCGAGGCATCCGCGCAGTCAGACCGGGCGCGCATCTCGGCGATATCGGCCATGCCATCCAGAGTTTTGTCGAACCGATGGGTTATAGCGTGGTGCGCGAATTTTGCGGTCATGGTATCGGCCAGAATTTCCATGAAGAACCGCAAGTGCTGCACTATGGTCGCCCCAGGAGCGGCTTGAAACTCGAACCGGGCATGACCTTCACGATCGAGCCGATGATCAATGCCGGGAAAGCGGGCATCAAACAGCTTGGAGATGGCTGGACTGTTGTCACCAAGGATCACAGCCTGTCTGCGCAATATGAGCACACCATACTCGTCACCGATACCGGCTTCGAAGTGTTGACCATTTCCGATGGCTGCCCTCCCCCGCCAAGCCCATAGCCTGATCGCCACATTGCGTGATTCCTTACGCAGTGACCGCGCAAACCTTGAACAGAATTTTCTTGAACACGGCAAGCCTGCGCGCCTGCTAAAAGCACACAGCCGGCTGATCGACCAATATCTGTGCCGTGTCTGGCGACAACTCGCGATGCCGGAACGCATCGCGCTGGTGGCGGTGGGTGGGTATGGACGGGCCGAACTGTATCCGAAATCTGACATCGACCTGTTGATCCTGCTGGATGACGAACCGGATGAGGCTTTGCAGCAACAACTGCGCCGATTGGTCGGTATGCTGTGGGACATCGGTTTGGAAGTCGGACACAGCACCCGCACCGTGGCTCAGTGCCTGAGCGAATCCACAGACATCACGGTGCAAACCAACTTGCTTGAAGGCCGTTTTCTCAGCGGCAATACCGCATTGTTCGGCTCGTTGCGCTCCGCTGTTCAGCAACACCTCGACCCGCGCCAATTCTTTGTTGCCAAGCTGCAAGAGCAACAGAAACGCCATGCGCGCTTTGTTGATTATGACTTCAATCTGGAGCCGAACCTCAAAGAGAGTCCAGGCGGTTTGCGCGACCTGCAAACCATCACCTGGATCGCGCGTGCGGCGGGTCTCGGCACACGCTGGGCGGAGCTTGCCCAAGCTGGCCTGATCAGCACTTCCGAAGCGCGCCAGATCGCACGGCACGACGCGCTGTTGCAAACCTTGCGCATCCGATTGCATTACCTTGCCAAGCGGCGCGAAGACCGGGTGATCTTCGACTTCCAGACTCCGCTCGCCGAGCAGATGGGCATCGCCGCATCGGACAACCGGCGCGCCAGTGAACACCTGATGCAGCGCTACTACCGCACCAAACGTGCAGTGCGCCAATTCAACACCATCCTGCTACAGAGCCTGCACGATCGCCTGTTCCGGGATACACCCGCGCAGCATGCGTTGAATGAACGATTCAGAAGCATCGGGACTTTACTGGATATCCGCGACGAGGATCTGTTCGAACGGTGCCCGGAAGCGATCTTTGAACTGTTCCTGCTGATGGAACAGCACCCTGAACTGACCGATCTCAGCGCGAAGACATTACGCTCCCTGTGGCGCGCACAACATCGGATTGATGCCCGATTCCGCCGCGACCCATTGAACCGGACGCACTTCATGGAGATCCTGCGTCAACCCAAAGGGGTGTTACACGCGCTGCGGCGAATGAATCAATACGGCATCCTCGGTGCCTACATTCCCGCGTTCGGACGCATCGTCGGGCAGATGCAGCACGACCTGTTCCATGTCTACACCGTGGATGAACACATCCTGATGGTGGTACGCAACCTGCGCCGATTCGTCGTGCCTGAATTCGCGCATGAATATCCGCTGTGCAGCAAATTGCTCGGTGAATTCGCGCGCCCCGAAGTGCTGTATATCGCCGGTCTGTTCCACGACATCGCCAAGGGACGCGGCGGCGACCACTCGCAACTGGGAAAAAAGGACGCGCGCGCATTCTGCATTCAACACCAGCTCAGCCGTGACGATACCGACCTGATCGTGTGGCTGGTCGAACAACATCTCACGCTTTCCGCAACCGCGCAGAAACAGGACCTTTCCGATCCCGAGGTGATCGCAAACTTTGCCGGCAAGATCAAAAACGACCGCTATCTGGTCGCACAATATCTGTTGACCGTTGCAGATGTGCGCGGCACCAGCCCGAAAGTCTGGAACGCCTGGAAAGCCAAGCTGATGGAAGACCTGTTCCAGTCGACGCGACACTATCTCAGCGATGGGAAAGTCGCCGACCAACTCGGCAAGATCCGCAACGAATCAGCCACCGCCCTCAACCTGTATGCGCTGTCGCCAGACTCCTACCAGCTGCTGTGGGCGCAGCTCGACGACAGCTATTTTCTGGATCACGAACCTCATGAGATCGCCTGGCACACCCGCCTGCTGGCCTTCAAGGTGAACGCCCCTTCACCCATCGTTAAATCCCGCTTGAGTCGCGCCGGAGATGGCTTGCAGGTGCTGGTGTACTGTCCCGACCAGCGTGGCCTATTCGCACGCATCTGCGATTTCTTCGCGCGCATGAACTTCACGATCGTAGAGGCCAAGATCCACACCACCCGACACGGCTACGCATTGAACAGCTTCCAGATCATGGAAGCGGTGCGGAGCAACACCGTATATCGCGACATCATGAACTACATCGAATTCGAATTGGCCCAGCAGATCCTCCAGGCCAAGCCGATCGCGCCAGCCGCCTAGG
>JBDTPM010000107.1:0-1865 GCA_039932695.1 Gallionella sp.
TGTTCCTCGAATATTTCGGGTTGCAGCCCATGTTCGCCGATCTTGCCGCGGCTGGTCTGGATAAGCCGGTCGCTATTGCGCAGGCTGACCGGCCCGGCATTTTGCCGCACTGACTTCAGGGTATACCTGCCTCCGTGAATATCAAGCTGATGGTGAATTTCGCCTGTCATGAAACCATCCGCGCCCTTGTAAACGGTAAAGGAGAGTTGCAGGTGCTTGGGAAACGGGTGTATCGCCGTGGTTTCTTCCGTTTTATTCATCGCGACCATCGCTTTGGTTGCCGGCTTGGCCGATGTGCTATCGTCAGGTTTGGCTAAGGGATTTGCAGGTTCTGGTTCCGGAGGTTCGGGCTTCTCGGCGATCAGTTCGACGGGTTTTGGCAGAGGTTCGAGCCTTGCGGAGAGCGGCGGAAACTCGACTTTGGCGTGCGGCAATTGTATGTACGGCAGCCACAGGATAACGGCATGTATCAGCACTGAGAGTGCGATGGCCAGAGCGATGCGGCGGGCCGGGGTTAGAAAGCCTGCGATCACGGCACGAAAACGAATTTGGTCAGTACCTGCGAGAATTTTTCGCCGTCCTTATCGGTGATGATCATCTTGTATGGAAAGTTGGCGTGCTCTCCGGCCAGCCATATCTCCGTCCTGCTTGCATCTGCTTCCGGCACACTGGCCACATACAGCCCCTTGAACGTGCCGAGCGGAACCGTCACGTTCTGGTCGGGTGTGATGCGGTAATTGTAAACATCCAGCTTGCCGCCGTTGGTCATATGAAAACTCAATACGTCGGTTTTGGCCAGCGACAGGAACATGAATTGATACATCGCACTCAGGCGATCTTGAGTGCCATCCGGCAGCGGTAATATGCGCTGTTGTCCATGTTCGGTCAGTGCCAGCCGCTTGGCTTTCCAGTCAAAATCGGCGCGTACGTTGCGGTCGGTGTCGAGTTTGCGCAAGCCGATGAAAGTGAGCGGGCGCAGCCCGTGATCGGTAATCTCGCCTTCACTGGTGTAGCGGATAGTTTCCGGTTTGATCAGGGCCAGCAGGCCGACCGCCTGGCTTACGCTTTCGATGGCGTAGCGATTCTGTTTGCGCGTATAGGTTTCGGTGATGGTGGCGCCCTTGATGCTGCCCTTGTAAACATCGTAGGTAGCCAGCACGCTGCTTGGCGAGGCGGCAAATGAAGAGCTGGCGACGCACAGCATGAGCCATGCTAAAGATTGAAACGGATATTTCATAGCTACTCCAAGCCGGGTGAAACCAGCGTAAAGCCGGACTGTTTACGATGCCGGAATATGACTTTCCCCTGCTCGTTCAGTTCAATTTGATCTTTGCACAGCCAGCGGATGGCTTGCGGATAAATGCGATGCTCTTCGTGCAGCACGCGTGCAGCCAGTGTTTGCTCGGAGTCGTCACGCAACACCGGCACGGCAGCTTGAATGATGATCGGGCCGTGGTCGAGATCCGCGGTGACGAAATGCACCGTGCAGCCATGGATTTTTACCCCGTCGTGCAAGGCGCGCGCGTGGGTGTTGAGACCGCCATAGGCTGGCAATAACGAGGGATGGACGTTGACGAGTCTGCTGTGATATCGGGCCACAAAACCTGGACTCAGGATGCGCATGAAGCCGGCAAGCGCCACAAAATCCGGATTAAATGCATCTATAGCATGTGCCAGCGCGGTATCGAAACTGTCGCGATCCGCATAGTTGCGATGTTCGATGACAGCAGTTGGAATGCCGTGCGCTTTGGCGATGCTCAGTCCTTCTGCATCCGCGCGATTGCTGATCACCGCCGCGATGCGGCAGGGCAGTTTCGCTTCCAGTAGGGCTTGCATATTGCTGCCGCGACCGGAGATCAGGATGA
>JBDTPM010000108.1:0-5874 GCA_039932695.1 Gallionella sp.
AACCGATACTTGCGGTGATCACCAACATCGATGCCGACCATATGGAAACCTACGGTCATGATTTTGCGCGGCTCAAGCAGGCGTTCGTTGATTTCGTCGAACATCTGCCGTTCTACGGCAGGGCGATCTTGTGCGTGGACGATGCCAACGTGCGCGAGATCCTGCCGCGTATCAGCAAACCGGTGACGACTTACGGATTCAGCGAGGGCGCACAGATCCGAGCCATCGATGTGCATCACCAGGGCGGACAGATGTGTTTCACCGCGCAATGCCGGCAGAACGGCACCCCCAAGGATTTGGCCGTCACGCTCAACCTGGCCGGGATGCACAACGTGTTGAACGCATTGGCGGCGATCGCGGTTGCATTGGAAGTGGGTGTGGCGAGCGATGCCATCGTTGCCGCGCTGGCGGAATTCGAGGGTGTGGGCAGACGCTTCCAGCGCTATGGTGAAGTCAGTCTGGCGGAAGGCGGCAGTTTCGTGCTGATCGACGATTACGGCCATCATCCGGCGGAAATGACCGCCACACTGGCAGCGGTGCGCGGCGCCTTCCCTGGCAGGCGTCTGGTACTGGCATTTCAGCCGCATCGCTACACGCGCACACGCGACCTGTTCGAAGATTTCGTGAAAGTGCTATGCAGCGTCGACGCGCTGGTGTTGACCGAGGTGTATGCGGCAGGCGAGCCGCCCATCGTTGCTGCGGACGGGCGTGCGCTGATGCATGCCTTGCGTGTCGCCGGGCAAAGCCAGGCGGTTTTTGTCGAGCAGATCGCAGACATGCCGCGGGCGATCATGCAGATAGCGCGCGATGGTGATGTGGTCGTCACGATGGGTGCCGGATCGATAGGCGGTCTGCCGAACAAATTGCTGGGAAGAATAGAGGGCGATGCATCCGGAATGATGCCTGCGATGCAGGCGCAGCGTTCGGGTGAGTCATGAACATGGCTGAGTCGAAACATCTGGCCAAATCATCTTTGCGCGGCACTTTGCGCAATCACGTTGACATGCGCAAGCACACCAGCTGGCGCGCAGGCGGGTTCGCCGAACGCATGTATCAACCGGCCGATCTGGATGATCTGCTGGTCTTTTTGCGCAGCATGCCGGTCGATGCTCCGTTGTATGTGATGGGCCTGGGCAGCAATCTGCTGGTGCGCGATGGCGGTCTGTGCGGCACCGTTCTGTTGTTGCACAGTGCGTTGAAGGAGCTGCGCATGGAGATAGATGGCAGCGTATATGCCGAGGCCGGTGTGCCGGGAGCCAAGCTGGCGCGTTATGCAGCGTCGCACGATCTGAGCGGTGCGGCATTCTTCGCAGGCATTCCCGGGACGCTGGGCGGAATGCTGGCGATGAATGCCGGTTGCTACGGCAGCGAGACATGGGAAAAGGTATTGAGGGTGATGACAGTGAGCAGACAAGGTGTAGTGCATGTGCGCACCGCAGCCGATTACGAGATCGGTTATCGGCATGTAGTGAAACAGGAAACGGGAAATGTGAAAGGTGAAACGAATCACACATTTCACATTTCACATTTCACATTACATGAGGAAGAATTTTTCATCGCCGCATGGCTTGCATTTGCACCTGGTGATGGCGCTGCCGCGCGTCAGGAGATCAAGGATTTATTGAGCAAGCGCATCGCCAGCCAACCGTTGCAACTGCCGAATGCCGGATCGGTGTTTCGCAATCCGCCCGGCGACCACGCGGCACGTCTGATCGAGCAGTGCGGCTTGAAGGGCAAGCGTATCGGCGCCGCGCAGGTATCGGAGAAGCATGCCAACTTCATCGTGAACACGGGCGGCGCAACGGCGGCGGACATCGAGAACCTGATCAACGAAGTGCGCGCGACAGTTGCGGCGCAGACCGGGATCGAACTGCACCCGGAAGTAAAAATTATTGGTGAATACGCGAATCATGGATAAGAGCAGCCCTTCTCCCCTCACTCTTCCCCCTTCCCGTTTCGGAAAGGTGGCAGTGCTGCTTGGCGGCCGCTCTGCCGAGCGCGAGGTGTCGTTGAAGAGCGGCGCGGCGGTATTGGCGGCATTGCAGCGCAGCGGCGTGGATGCTTATGCGTTCGATCCCGCGGTGCAGAACTTACAGGCGCTCGTCGATGAAGGTTTCGATCGTGCCTTCATCGCGCTGCATGGCCGGTTTGGCGAGGACGGAACGGTACAGGGCGCGCTGGAATTACTGGGTATCCCTTATACCGGAAGCGGAGTGCTGGCCTCAGCGTTAGGTATGGACAAGTGGCGCACCAAGCTGTTGTGGCAGGCGGCGAAATTGCCGGTGCCGGATTATGTGCTGCTCGAACAGCAAAGTGACTGGCAGGCAGTCGTGCATCAGTTGGGCTTGCCGCTGTTCGTGAAGCCCGCCAACGAAGGTTCAAGCGTCGGTATCAGCAAAGTCAAAGCACTCGGCGAATTGCCGGGTGCGTTTCTCATCGCACTGCGGTATGACAAGCTGGTACTCGCGGAAAGCAATATCGGCGGTGGTGAATATACCGTTGCAATCCTCGGCGACCAGGCGTTGCCGGTGATCAAGATCGAGCCGGCCAACGAGTTCTATGACTATGAGGCCAAATATCTGCGCAACGATACGCGCTATCTTTGTCCCAGTGGACTGAGCGTGAAGCAAGAAGCGGAAATGCAGCGGCTCGCAATACGATCCTTCGCGCTTATCGGCGGACAGGGGTGGGGCCGTGTCGATTTCCTGATGGACGAGGCAGGCAACCCCTATTTGCTGGAGGTCAATACTTCACCGGGGATGACCGATCACAGTCTGGTGCCAATGGCGGCGCGCCAGGCGGGGATGAGTTTCGAGCAACTGGTGTTGCGCATACTGGAGCAGGCAGAGATTAAAAATGGCCCTTCACGTTTGCTCGGCTTCGCCCCCCTCGCTTCGCTCTCCCCGCAAGCGGGAGAGGCTTGGTCTGACCTGGGCTTGTCGAAGGAGGGAGAGGGCGATGTGGGATAACGACACTCTGCTGCGCAATATCGCCAACACGATGCTGGCCTTCAGTGCGATCGCGGTGTTGTATGGCGCCATATATTACGCGATGCACCTGCCGGGAGCGTTCCCGTTGCGCAGCGTGCATTTAAGCGTTGTCCCGCAACGCGTCGTTACGGAGCAGGTGTTGCAGGTGTTGCACAACGAGGTGCAGGGCAATCTCGTTACGGTGGATATCGAGCGTTTAAGACGGTCATTGGAGCAACTGCCGTGGGTGCGCAGCGTCAATATCCGCCGCGAATTCCCGGATCGTCTGGCAGTGCAACTTGAGGAACACCAGGCGTTGGCACGCTGGAATGGCAGAGGGCTGGTGAATCGTCAGGGGGAAGTGTTTTTCGCGGACAGCGAACAGGTGCTGCCGAGCTTCATCGGGCCGGAAGGCACTTCTGCCGAAGTGACCCGCCATTATGAAGAATTCGGCCTGCAACTTGCCGCACTGGACCTGCATGCGACACAGCTGTCTTTGTCGCCTCGCCGAGCTTGGCAAATGCGCTTGAGCAACGGCTTGGTGCTGGAACTGGGGCGAGAGGCTGTCCAGCAGCGTTTGGCAAGGTTCGTGGCAGTGTATCCCTACAGCTTGAAAATAGAGGACAGCAGGGAGAACGCGGAAGGTGTGGTGGCATATGTGGATTTGCGCTATCGCAACGGTTTCGCTGTCAGAAGGATAGCAAATGATAGAGGCTAGAACGCAGGAATGGGAGATCGGTGGCCGAAGACTGGATTTCTGTCTTCTGTTCTCTGATAAAACAACTGGCCATTCGACTAGGCGAGCAAACAACGCCCGCCAAGTCGCTGGTCATGTCTCCTGTCTTCTAATAATGGAGAACGATAGATGAGCAGGAGCAGGGAAGCGAAAAATCTGGTGGTCGGGCTGGACATCGGCACGTCCAAGATCGTGGTCATCGTTGGGGAAGTCAAGCCGGACGGCATGCTCGAGGTGATCGGCATGGGCATGCACGAATCATCCGGGATGAAAAAAGGCATGGTGGTCAACATCGAAGCGACGGTGGGTTCGATCCAGCGCGCGCTGGAAGAAGCCGAGCTGATGGCGGATCGCAAGATCCACGAGGTCTACACCGGTATCGCCGGCAGCCATATCCGCAGCATCAATTCGCGCGGCATGGTGAAGATCAAGGAAAAGGAAGTCGCGCATGCCGACATCGAAAGAGTGGTCGAGACAGCCAGCTCGATAAGTCTGCCCGGCGACCAGCAGATCCTGCATATCCTCGAGCAGGAATTCAGCATAGACGGCCAGGATGGTATCAAGAAGCCGCTGGGTATGAGCGGGATGCGCCTGGATGTCGAGGTGCACATCGTCAGTGGTGCGGTGTCGGCGGTACAGAACATCATGAAGTGCATCCATCGTTGCGGTCTGGAAGTCAACGAGCTGATCCTTCAGCCGCTGGCTTCGAGCAAGGCGGTGCTTGAGGAAGATGAAAAGGAATTGGGCGTGTGCCTGGTCGATATCGGCGGCGGAACCACGGATATCGCGGTGTTCACCGGCGGCGCGATTCGGCATACCGCTGTGATACCGATCGCCGGCGACCAGATCACCAATGACATCGCGATGGCGTTGCGCACCCCGACACAGGATGCCGAGGACATCAAGATCAAGCACGGCTGCGCACTGCGCCAACTGGCGGATGCAGGCGCGATCGAGGTGCCCGGTGTGGGCGAACGGGGTCCGCGCATGTTGTCGCGCCAGACCCTGGCAGAGGTGATCGAGCCGCGCGTCGAGGAGTTGTATTCACTGGTGCAGCAGGAATTGCGCCGCAGCGGTTTCGAAGATTTGCTGTCGTCGGGGATCGTGATTACCGGCGGCAGCAGCACAATGCAGGGCATGGTCGAGCTGGGCGAAGAGATATTCCATCTGCCGGTACGGCTGGGTATCCCGAAATATGTCGGCGGTCTGTCGGATGTGGTGAAGACACCGCGCATGGCAACCGGAGTCGGGTTGCTGCTGTACGGTCTGGAGCACCACCACCGCGAGGAAGAGACGCGCATGCAATCGAATTCATTTGGCGACGTGCTGGCAAGGATGAAAACATGGTTTCAGGGGAATTTTTAGCAGACTTTCAGGGTTGATTATTACAATTTAAGAAAAGGAGATGGCGATGTTTGAAATAATGGAAACACAAACTCAGGATGCGGTAATCAAGGTGATCGGTATAGGCGGTTGCGGCGGAAATGCCGTGGATCACATGATCGAGCAGGGTGTGCAGGGGGTCGAGTTCATCGCCATCAACACCGATGCGCAGGCACTCAAGCGCAGCAAGGCAACCACCCAGCTGCAGATCGGGGCAACGATCACCAAGGGCTTGGGTGCGGGAGCCAAGCCGTCGGTCGGGCAGGCGGCCGCGGAAGAGGATCGCGAGCGTATCAAGGAGATCATCAGCGGCGCACATATGGTGTTCATCACTGCAGGGATGGGCGGCGGCACCGGAACTGGCGCCGCGCCTATCGTCGCGCAAATCGCAAAAGAAATGGACATCCTGACCGTGGCGGTGGTCACCAAGCCGTTCGCCTATGAAGGCAACCGGATGCGCTTTGCGAAAGAAGGTATCGCGGCGCTCCACGAATTTGTCGATTCACTGATCATCGTGCCGAATTCCAAGTTGATGGAAGTATTGGGCAGCGATGTCACCGTGCCGGACGCCTTCAAGGCCGCCAATGGCGTACTGCAGGGCGCAGTGGCTGGCATCGCCGAAGTGATCAACGTTCCCGGTTTGATCAATGTGGACTTTGCCGATGTGCGTACCGTGATGTCGGAGAACGGCATGGCGATGATGGGATCGGCGATCGCATCAGGACCTGATCGTGCCCGTGTTGCGGCCGAGCGCGCGATCGCCAGCCCGTTACTGGAGGATGTGGA
>JBDTPM010000109.1:0-4522 GCA_039932695.1 Gallionella sp.
TGCTTGCCGCATAGCTTTCCATATCGCCGTGATAATCGAGATGATCGCGGCTCAGATTGGTGAGCAAGGCCACATCGAAGCGCACGCCGTTCACCCTTCCCTGCGCCAGCGCGTGCGAGGACACCTCCATCGCAACGGCTTCCGCATCTCCGCGCAAATATTCGTCAAACAGACCGTGCACATTGACCGCATCCGGAGTGGTATTGGCGCTGGCTTGCAGCTTGCCGGCAAAGCCATTGCCCAAGGTACCTATCAATGCGCATTGCCTTGAGTTGTCGATCAACGCTTGGGCTACCCAGTGGCAGGTCGAGGTCTTGCCGTTGGTACCGGTGATACCCACCAGCCATAACTTCTCCGATGGCGCGCGATATACCGCGTCAGCCAACCACCCGGCCTTGTGCCGGAGGTCGCTTACTCCCAAATTGGGCACGTGCCAGGCTTCGTTCCAGATGAAATGCTGCGACTCCCAGATCACTGCGTTGGCGCCACTATCTATCGCCTGAGCGATGAACTGCCGGCCGTCTGTTCTTTCCCCCGGATAGGCGACAAAGGTGTCGCCATGCTGAACTGCGCGACTGTCCGTCACCAAACGTGTGATAGGCACTTTCAACGAGGTCAATTGTTCGAGAGGAAACGTCACACTTCCTCCTTGATCAGATCTGCGGGAGGCATCATGACGTTATCCAGCGGTGCATCGTTGGGGACGTTGAGTGCGTGCAATGCCTCGCCCGTCACTTTACTGAACACCGGTGCGGCCACTTGCCCGCCGTAATACTCGCCGTTGTTCGGCTCGTCTATCATCACCGCCACCACCAGACGGGGATCCGACACCGGAGCGAACCCGACGAATGATGCGACATACCGATCGACATATCGTCCGTCTTCGAGCTTGTGCGCGGTGCCGGTCTTGCCTGCCACGCGGTAACCCGACACTTGTGCCAACGGAGCGGTTCCGCCGGGCTGCGTTACCGTTTCAAGCATATTTCTCATCGCGCGGGCGGTGCGCTCGGAGAACACCCTCTTTCCTGCCACCGGCGTGTCCTGCTTAAGCAGCGTGATCGGCTTCAATTCTCCGTTGCTGGCGAAGATGGTGTAGGCACGCGCCAACTGCAACAAGCTGACCGAAATTCCATGGCCATAGGAAATGGTGGCCTGTTCGATGGGCCGCCAGGTTTTTGGATCGCGCAATTTGCCGGTCGCTTCACCCGGGAAGTTGCTGCCGGTCTGCGCACCGAATCCGCTTTCCGACAAGCCCTGCCAGAGCATCCCGGATTTCATCGACAAGGCCACTTTGGCCGAGCCCACGTTGCTGGATCTTTGTATGATCTGTGCCACTGACATCATCGCTGCCGGGTGCTGGTCGTGTATCTTCCTGCTGTTCACGATGAACACGCCATGCTCGGTGTTGACCAGGGTGCTGGGCCGCACTTTGCCCGCCTCTAGCGCTGTCGCCACAGTGAACGGCTTCATCGTCGAGCCGGGCTCGAACAGATCGGTGATCGCCCGGTTACGCATCGTCCTGTTGCTGGCGTTGTTGCGGCTGTTCGGGTTGTAGCCGGGATAATTGGCGAGTGCCAGCACTTCTCCGCTGCGCGCATCGAGAACCACTATCGCGCCGGACTTGGCCCGGTGCTGCTTGACGGCATACACCAGTTCCCGATAAGCAAGATGCTGCACATTGCCGTCCAGGCTGAGAATGACATCGCTGCCGGGCTTGGAGGCGTGTAGGCTGCCCGCATCCTCAACGATGTGACCTCGCCGATCCTTGATGACACGCTGACTGCCGGGTTTGCCGGCAAGCAATTCCTGCATCGCCAACTCCAATCCCTCTTGCCCGTTGTCATCCTGCCCGGTAAAGCCCAGCGTCTGCGCAACTTCCTCGCCCGCCGGATAATAGCGGCGATATTCGCGCTGCAACATCACTCCGGGGATATTCAGCGCCACCACTTTTTCGACTTGATCGGGAGGCAGTTGCCGCTTGAGATAGACAAAGTCACGCGCAGTATCGAACAGACGATCTTTCAACTCTTCCACGTCCATGCCGAGTATTTGCGCCAGCTTTTTTACCTGCCGGCGGTCGGCCTCCACATCCGCAGGGCTTGCCCAAACCGACTCCACCGGCGTGCTCACCGCCAGCGGCTCGCCATTGCGGTCGGAGATCATGCCACGGTGTGCGCTGACCTCGATCACACGGCTGTAGCGCGCATCACCCTTTTTCTGCAGAAAATCGTCGTGTATCCCCTGCAGATACACGCCACGCCCAAGCAGGCCGATCAATCCAGCCAGCAACATCATGAATAGTACGTAGGCGCGCCATCCCGGCAATTTCACCGTTACATCTGCATGAGCGCTTGCCGCGTAATTCATTGTTGTCACTTTTCTCCGTTAACTCAATTCCTCAATGCCCACTGTTGCTCTTTCCCCCGGATGCATCAGGTGATGAAGTAGCGATGGGGCGAGGCAATGTCTGATTCAGCTTGATGAATTGAACCTGCCCGTTCTTTGGCAATTGCATCTTCAACTGTTGCGTTGCGATCTTTTCGACGCGCGCCGGCATCGCCCAGGTGCTTTGCTCCAATTGTAATTGCCCCCACTCAACTTCCATTTGCTGCGCCTGTTCTTTTTCCTTCTGCAACTCTATGTAAAGCTTGCGAGCCTTGTGCTGTGATGTGACCACGCTCAGCCCGCACACCACCACCGCCGCCAGCAGCAGGGCATTCAGTTCATTGCCGCTACGCAACATCGCTGCGCTCCGCAACACGCATCACCGCACTGCGCGCGCGTGGATTGGCTTCCAGCTCCGCCACTCCGGCGCGCACCGCCCTGCCGATCAAATTCAATCTACCCAGCGGTACTTCGCTGGCACGTACCGGCACACCTCGCGGCAACTTGTCGCCTTCTGCCATGTCGCGCATAAAGTGCTTCACGATGCGGTCTTCCAGAGAATGAAAACTGATCACTACCAGCCGGCCTCCGCTCTTGAGATGCCCTACGCAGGCTGGCAGTACCCGCGCAAGCTCTTCGAGTTCCTGGTTGAGATAAATCCGTATAGCCTGAAATGTCCGTGTCGCCGGATTCTGCCCTGGCTCGCGGGTGCGGACCGCTTTGCCAACCAGCTCGGCGAGTTGCCGCGTAGTGTCGATGGACTGAATTGAGCGCGCCGCAACAATCGCTCTTGCAATCTGCTTAGCAAACCGTTCTTCGCCGTAATCATGTATCACCCCCCCGAGTAAATTTTCGTCAACCGTCGCCAGCCATTGCGCTGCGGTAATCCCGCTGCTGACATCCATGCGCATATCCAGTGGCGCATCAAAGCGAAAACTGAAGCCCCGCTCCGCGTCATCCAGTTGCGGCGACGACACTCCCAGATCGAGCAGAATGCCATCCACCTTCTCCACGCCCTGCTCGCTCAACACCTCCGCCAACTGCGCGAAGCTGCGGTGCACTATCCGGAACCGCTGATCTCGCCATCGCTCGCCCGCCGAGATCGCTAGCGGATCTTTATCCATCGCGATCAGTTTTCCATTGCCACCCAGTTGCTCCAGAATAAGCTTGCTGTGCCCGCCGCGCCCGAACGTGCCGTCCACATAGATGCCATCCGGCTTGATCGCAAGTGCTGCAACAGCTTCATTCAACAGTACGGTGGTATGGGACCAGCCCTCACTCACAAAAACCTCTGCATAACTACTGCGTTTTCTGATGCTGCGTTAAAAAATGGCTCAAAATCCTCATTTAGCATTTTGTAAACTCCGGTTTTGCGCCATTCTTTGCCTTGCCTCAGCTTCGCTCGCTACGTTCTGCAGAGGTTTTTCACAATGAAAATCCCTCTAATTCCGGCGGCAACTCACCACTCATGAACGAAAGGCCGGCCTCTTGCTGCGCCTGCCACTTCGTCTCGTCCCACAATTCGAATTTATTGCCCTGACCAACCAGCATCACGCGCTTGTCCAGCACTGCATAGCTGCGCAGGGCGGGAGAGATCAGCACACGCCCGGCCCCATCCATCACCACATCTTCGGCATAACCGATCAGGCGGCGTTGCAGGGCGCGTATCTTTGGATTGAGTGCGGAGAGCTTGAGCAGCTTCTCGCGGATCGGTTGCCACTCGGGTTGCGGATAGACCAGCAAACAACCATCCGCATCTGCGGTCAGTACCAGGCTGCCTGCACAATGCGCAAGCAATATGTCGCGATACCGCGCCGGTATCGCGAGTCTGCCCTTGCTATCCAGATTAAGTTGCGCCGCTCCCTGAAACATCCCCAACCCCCACTTTTACCCACTTTTTACCACTTGCGCCCACTATATTGGATAAAAACTCAGTGGTCAAGCGATAAAACAGGAATTTTCTTTACAGGACAATGGGTTAGCGATGGAAGTTAATGAAAAGCAAATATGCTTAAAAAATAAAGGATTACATAAATAATCTAAGGTTGTTTGTGATGATAAACCTATAGGCCTTCAAAAACTTAGTAGGTCAATCTCCCAGCCAACGCAAGCTATCGGCGCCGTCATTAACCTGATG
>JBDTPM010000110.1:0-1966 GCA_039932695.1 Gallionella sp.
CCGGCCAGCAATTCGATGGCGATGCCGAGCGGGCGGCGCAGGATGCGCGGGGAAAGCTCAGTCAGAAAGGTCGCGATGCCGAAACTCACGGGAATGGCGATCAGCAGGGCGATGCCGGAGGTCACCAGCGTGCCGACGATGGGCACGAGTGCACCGTATTCGTCAGTGACGGGGTTCCATTCGTCATTGACCAGAAAATTGAAGCCGAATGCATTGATCGCGGGCATGCTGCCGATCACCAGCGAGATCAGGATGGCTGCCAGCAGTGTGAGCACACCGAAGGCGCACAGGCGTGACACTCCGCGGAACAATATGTCCAGCCAGTTTTGGCGCTTGTGGCGCGCATTGAGCGAGAACAACGTAGGCATAGTTATCAGCTTGGGTGTTGCACAATAATTATTAAGGGGGCATTGCGCCCCCTCAAATTATATCGTGAGTATGCCTGATTCAGCACATTTGACGATAACTTACTTCCACAGCGCGTTGCCCTTGGCGTCCTTGACTTGTGACTTCCATGCGTCGCGGATCATCTTGGTGACATTCTCGGGCAGAGGCACGTAGTCCAGTTCGGCAGCCATCTTGTCGCCGCTGCTGAACGCCCAGTCGAAGAACTTCAGTACTTCCGTACCGACGGCCGCATTTTCCTGGCTCTTGTAGATCAGGATGAAGGTTGCGCCGGTGATCGGCCAGCTGTCCTTGCCGGGTTCGTTGGTCAGGATCTCGTAGAAACCCTTGCTGGCATCCCATTTTGCGTTGGCCGCAGCAGCCTTGAAGCTGATCTCGCTGGGGGAGACGAACTGGCCTTCGCGGTTCTGCAACTGAACATGGTTCATCTTGTTCTGCAGCGCGTAGGCATATTCTACATAACCGATGGAGCCCTTGATGCTTTGTACGTAGGAGGCGACGCCTTCGTTACCCTTGCCGCCCGTGCCGGCTGGCCACTTTACCGCTTTGTCCGCACCGACGCTGCGTTTCCATTCCAGGCTGACCTGGGAGAGATAGGTGGTGAAGATGAAAGAGGTGCCGGAGCCGTCGGCGCGATGCACCACGGTGATGGCTAGCTCCGGCAGGTTGATGCCCTTGTTGTCAGCGGCGATCCTGGGGTCGTTCCACTTGGTGATCTTGCCCAGATAGATGCCGGCCAGGGTTTCGCTGCTCAGTTTCAGCTTGCCGGCTGCGATGCCTTCCACGTTGATGACCGGCACCACACCGCCTATCACGGTCGGGAACTGGGTCAAGCCGTTGAGGCCGAGTTCTTCAGGGTTCATCGGCGCGTCGGTAGCGCCGAAATCCACCGTCTTGGCGGTGATCTGCTTGATGCCGCCACCGGAGCCGATGGACTGGTAGTTCATACCCACGCCGGTTTTTGTCTTGTAAGTATCAGCCCACTTGGCATAGATAGGGTAAGGGAAGGTCGCGCCTGCACCGGTGATGTCGGTAGCCTGGCTCGCGCCGGCATAAGCTGCTGCAGTGGCGGCGGCAATGCCGATGATGAGCTGCTTGAGTTTGCTGTTCATAGTATCTCCATAGTTTATGTGTGTTGTGTTGCCTGTTGGGCGATCATTGAAACCAACCAACATTTTGTTGCGGAGTGCATATTAGGGTGGATATGTGACAGTATTATTACAATTTTTCGTCTGATGAGTCGCATTAGTCGGGTTTATTTATTCAGCATCTCTTGTTTGTCAGCAAGAGCCGTGGTTAAATTGAACTTATTATTTCGATAATTGTTTGATAATGGAAACATGGAATGATGAAATCGGGTCAGGTGGTAAAGGCATTGGCGGCTTTGGCGCAATCCACGCGTCTTGCGATCTATCGCGTGCTGGTGGAGCGCGGACCGGCAGGAATGGCGGCAGGGCAGGTGGCCGAAAAGCTCAAGGTTGCTCCGGCGACCATGTCTTTCCATCTCAAAACGCTCAGCCATGCCGGGCTGATTGAGAGCAGGCAGGAGGGGCGTTTCATC
>JBDTPM010000111.1:0-10084 GCA_039932695.1 Gallionella sp.
ACGATTCGCTGCTGCCCAACGCGACATTGACCTTCGTTTATTCGCTGTTCTCGCATGTCCTCTGGCCGATCTTTATGCCCTTCGCGGTCGGCCTGTTGGAGACCGTCCCCTGGCGCAAGAAGGCATTGGTCGCTTGTCAGATCGTCGGGGCAGTGGTCGGCCTGTATCTGTTGTACATCATCGTCCAATTCCCTGTAACCTCGCGGGTACTCGGAAAGCATATTGCCTACGAGTCGCCGCACTTCTACCGCGTCACGGTCATGGCCTTGTATCTAATCTCGACCTGTGTCAGCGGCCTCCTGTCGAGCAACAGGATCATCCAAGTATTTGGCGCACTGGCATTGGTGACGTTCCTGGGAGCCTACGCCATCCACGTCACCACGTTTTTTTCCGTCTGGTGCTTCTTTGCCGCGCTATTGAGTTTCATCGTTTACTTTTACGTCAGGCAAGTGCGGTTCAGTGCTCCTGCCACGTGATGCACCAGCAGTGTAATGCCCTGCTGTCGTTGCGGGGCACATGAAAAATGGAAACCCTCGTTTTGATGCAGCCAACTGTTCGCACGATGAGATCACCGGCAGCTTTTTATACATAGCGACAGAAATCGTAGCGAGCGGCTTTGGGGTGGGGGAGGCCGGAGCGTAGCGCCCGCAGCATACAAGTTAGTATGTGAGGAGCGCGAGCACCGCCCGACCCCGCCCCGGAGCCGCGCAGTAGATTTATGTCGCTATGTATACGACCAACTGTAAAGGAGAAATTAAATGAATAAACTTAACCCGTGGCAAGCTGGCACCGCCTTGGCGTTGACCGCAGCCATACTCTACATCGTTTGTATAATGGCCTTCACTTTTTGGCCGGATGCCACGCTGGATTTTGTCAACGCCTGGGTGCACGGCATTGATCTCAATCTGTTGCGTCCGGCAAGTGCCAGACCACTCACCGCCGGCATGTTCTTCTATGGTTTATCCGGCATTCTGTTTACCGGATTCGTGATTGGCGCGCTCTATGCCGTCATGTACAACTTCGCCGGACGGTGCCCGGGCTGTCGGTCTGGTGCGGGACATTGAGTCTGGAAGTTCAGAGTTGCAAACATATTTACCGGCACTAGATGAATGGAGGCAAGCGTGGCTTTATCTCAGCACTCAGGATCGCATGTCAGCTCCACCGGGCTTGATAAAAACATCGCCTGCAATATGTGCGGTGCGCCGATTACTGCACCGTCATTCATTCGTGATGACGATACCTATTGCTGCGAAGGATGTTTTCTCAAGCGCGAGGAATATCGGGTAGCGCAGGCAGGTGACAGCGGCACAGTTTATCTGGCCTTGGCCGAGGCACTGGCGGAGGCGCTAGACGCACGGGAACACGAAACCGGGCTGCATTCCAAGCGGGTGGCTTGTCACACGTTGGTGTTGGCGCGGCGCTTCACTGCGGATGAGGCGTTGTTGCAACAGGTGTATTGGGGCGCGCTGTTGCATGATCTCGGCAAGATCGGCATTCCCGATTCCATATTACTCAAGCAGGGTTCGCTCAATGCGGAGGAATGGCAAACCATGCGCACCCATTCGGGTATCGGGCATCGCATTTTGTCCAGCGTGCCCTTAATGGCGACCGCTGCGGAAATCGTGCTGAATCATGAAGAGCGCTTCGACGGCACGGGCTATCCCAACGGGCTGCGCGGCGAGGAAATATCGCTGTGGGCGCGGCTGTTCGCGGTGATAGACACGCTGGATGCGATCACCTCAGACCGTCCCTATCGCAAAGGAGTAACATTTGCAGCTGCGCAGGCGGAAATTCTGAGCATGGCGGGGACGCAATTTGATCCTGTAGCCGTAGAGGCATTTGTTGCCGAAGCAGAAGCATTGCGCAACATGGTTAAAGTCAAGTGTGGCAGTGCATAAATGCGCACTTCTCGTTTGCCCTTTCTCCCGCTTGCGCAGGGGGAGAGCGTAGCGAGGGGGATTTGGATAGGGGGTTCATCTTGCTACAGGAGAGGAAAATCATGACAGCTGATGAGCACACCTTGAACACAATTATTTTGGAATCTGTGCTCACCTGCCCGCACTGTGATTACGCCAGAAGCGAAATCATGCCCACGGATGCCTGCCAGTTTTATTACGAGTGCCAGAACTGCAAGACGCTGCTGCGGCCCAAACCGGGTGACTGTTGCGTGTTCTGCTCCTATGGATCAGTCAAATGCCCATCGATGCAGGCACCGGGTGGCAACTGCGGATAGGGGATGTGCTGGAGGGTGCTATGGAACAAATACAAATGTTGCTTACCAAATCAGTTAAGTTTGGAATCGTCGCATTCATGTTGATGCTCGCCGTCTATTTCGGCGTGGTAAGCCTGATTTCCGGCATGAACTTTGCACTCGAACAATTCACAAAGTTCTGGTATTTCATCGTAGCCCTTGCGCTGGGTTTCGGCATTCAGGTCGGGCTTTACACTTACCTCAAAAATCTCGTCGGGCAGCATGGTGCATCCGGGAAAGTGGTTGCCGTATCGGGCACTACCTCGACTGCCGCGATGGTTTCCTGCTGTGCCCATTACCTAGTTAATATTTTGCCTATTGTGGGCGTCACTGGATTTCTCACCGTCGTTGCACAGTATCAGATCGAGCTGTTCTGGCTGGGCCTGGCGTTTAATACCGCCGGTATTCTGTATATCGCGCCCAAGGTTATTAACGCTGCAAAGGAGCATAAAAAATGTTGAACCCATATTTCACATTAGGCCGAAAAACCTTCGTAGGAGCCAGCTTGCTGGCGATTTGGTATGTTTTCAACCATATGTTGGCGGCAATATTCGCCAGCAAGCTGGCTCCTACGGCAAATGGATTATTTGCGTTGAAACAACTCTTGATTGATTTCACTCTTGCGGCCATGGCCATCGGCGTAATCTCGATGGGCAATGCGGCGGAAACGGGGCTGGCATCGCAGATCAGCAATGAACGGGGAGTGAAGGTTACGGTCAGCGTAAAGAATCTCTACAAAGAAGCAGAAACCTGGCACTTCGAGGTGACGCTGGAAACTCATACCCAGGATTTGAAAGAAGATATGGCCAAATCTTCGACGCTTATCGCGGATGGAAAACAGTACCTGCCCTTGGGTTGGGAAGGAGCGCCACCGGGCAGCCACCATCGCAAGGGCTTGCTGCGCTTCAAGTCGATCACGCCGCAGCCGTCATCAGTGGAATTGCAAATACATTTGAATGGCGAGTCCGCTCCAAGAAGTTTCAAATGGATTATGAAAGGAGCAAGAAATGGCAATTGATCCCGTGTGCGGCATGACGGTGAAGCCGGACTCACCACACCACTTTAAATATCACGACATCGAATACCACTTCTGCAGCGCGAAGTGCGTGGCCAAATTCCAGGCATCGCCCGAGACCTATCTGAACCCTCGCCCGGTACAGCCCGTCGTTGCCAAGCCGGGCGTGATGTACGTTTGCCCGATGGACCCGGAAGTGCGCCAGCCCATGCCGGGCAGTTGCCCGAAATGCGGCATGGCGCTGGAACCGGAATCTCCGCTTGCGGCTGCGGTTGAATACGTGTGCCCTATGCATCCGGAGATCGTGCGCAACGAACCGGGCAACTGCCCGATATGCGGCATGGCATTGGAACCTCGCGATGCACCGGTGGAAAAAAATGCCGAATTGACCGACATGACGCGGCGCTTCTGGATCAGCACCGCGCTGGCTTTGCCAGTGTTCGTGATGGCGATGGTCACCGACCTGTTGCCGCAAGCCATGCCGGAATCCGTTTCGATGACGACGCTGCAATGGATCGAGTTCGCACTGGCGACACCGGCGGTGTTGTGGGGCGGCTGGCCGATCTTCCAGCGCGGCTGGGCTTCACTGATCAATCGCCATCTCAACATGTTCACGCTGATCGCGCTGGGTGTCGGCGTGGCGTGGACATATAGCGTGGTAGCGATGCTGCTGCCGGGCATCTTTCCGCCAGCGATGCGCAGCATGATGGGCACGGTGCCGGTGTATTTCGAGGCTGCCGCGGTGATCATGGCGCTGGTGTTGCTCGGGCAGGTGATGGAGTTGCGCGCGCGCAGCAAGACCAGCGCGGCGATCAAATTGCTGCTCGGTCTCGCGCCGAAGACTGCGCGCATCGTGCGTAGCGACGGAAAGGAAGAAGATATTTCATTAGGGCAGGTGCAGGTCGGCGACGTGCTGCGCGTGCGCCCCGGCGAGAAAGTACCGGTGGACGGCGTGGTGCAGGAAGGCACGAGCGCGCTGGACGAATCCATGGTGACCGGCGAATCCATCCCGGTGGAAAAAACCACGGGTGCGCGGCTGATCGGCGCGACGATAAACGGCACCGGTAGTCTGTTGATGCGCGCCGAGCGCGTCGGCGCCGACACCTTGCTCGCGCAGATCGTGCACATGGTGAGCGAGGCGCAACGTTCGCGCGCACCTATCCAGCGCCTGGCCGATGTCACGGCGGGTTACTTCGTACCGGCGGTGGTGCTGGCTGCACTCGCCACGCTGGCCATCTGGGGCATCTGGGGTCCCGAGCCGCGTCTGGCGCACGCCATCGTCAACGCGGTGGCGGTGCTGATCATCGCCTGCCCCTGCGCGCTGGGGCTGGCCACGCCGATGTCCATCATGGTGGGCACCGGACGCGGCGCGCTGGCGGGCGTGCTGATCAAGAATGCCGAAGCGCTGGAGATCATGGAGAAGGTGAACACACTGGTGGTGGACAAGACCGGCACGCTGACCGAGGGCAAGCCCAAGCTGGTGTCGGTGGTTGCGGTTGATGGCTTTGATGAAAATGAAGTACTGCGCTTGGGCGCGAGCCTGGAGCGCGCTAGCGAACATCCGTTGGCTGCGGCAATTGTAAAGGGTGCATTAACCCAACCCCCCTCAGTCCCCCCTTATCAGGGGGGAAGCGTGCAATCCTCCCCTGACAAGGGGAGGCTGGGAGGGGTTGGTTTTGCGCTCGCAGCAGTCAGCGATTTCCGTTCATATACCGGAAAGGGCGTGGCAGGAAACGTCGAAGGGCATGCAGTCGCGCTGGGCAATCTCAAGTTGTTCGAAGAGCTGGGCATCGTTCCCGGTGAATTGGTCGCGCGCGCCGACACGTTGCGCAGTGACGGGCAGACCGTGATGCTGCTGGCGATAGACGGCAAGGCGGCGGGATTGCTCGGTGTGGCTGATCCGATCAAGGAATCCACGCTGGATGCGATCCGCACTCTGCACGAGGAAGGCGTGCAAGTCATCATGCTGACCGGCGACAACCGCATCACGGCTGATGCGGTCGCGAAGAAGCTCGGCATAGACCGCGTCGAAGCGGAAGTGCTGCCCGAGCAGAAGGCTTCCATCGTCAAGCAATTGCAGACGCAGGGACGAATCGTGGCGATGGCGGGCGACGGCATCAACGATGCACCGGCGCTGGCGCAGGCACAGGTGGGTATCGCGATGGGCACCGGCACCGACGTGGCGATGGAAAGCGCGGGCGTCACGCTGGTCAAGGGCGACCTGAACGGCATCGTGCGCGCCGTGCTCCTGAGCCGCGCGACCATGAAGAATATTCGCCAGAACTTGTTCTTCGCTTTTATCTACAATGTGCTCGGTATTCCCATCGCGGCAGGCGTGCTGTATCCGTTCTTCGGCCTGCTGCTTTCGCCTATCATCGCCGCTGCGGCGATGAGCTTCAGTTCGGTGTCGGTGATCACGAATGCGTTGAGGCTGAGTCGGGTGAAACTCTGAATTTTAGAGGTACCCATTATTCCGATTCATATAAAAATAGCGTTAATTATAGGAGCGGGCTGGTGTAGCACGACAAACCCCTCCCAACCTCCCCAACCCCCCAGCCCCCTTGTCAGGGGGAGAACCAGGGGAGGAGCGGTTCTCCCCCTGACAAGGGGGAGAGCGTAGCGAGGGGGCATAGAGGGGGTTTAATGCCTTACCAGTCCAAGCTATGTAAAAGCTGAACATCATGACCATAGAGACCGAACTCAAGCTGCGCATCGCTCCCGAGCTACTTGCCAGGCTAAAGCGACATCCGCTGCTCAGGACACATCAGGTCACGCGCCCGATCACGCGCCGTCTGTACAACATCTATTACGACACGCCGAAACTCGAATTGCACGGATCCGGAATGGCGTTGCGCTTGCGCCGCAGCGGGCGGCAATGGCTGCAGACCTTGAAGGGCGGCGGTTCGGTCAAGGCCGGTCTGCATCAGCGCAATGAATGGGAAGTGCCGGTACACGGTGCCGCACTGGATTTTTCGTCGACGCAAAACACGGATTGGGATGAGCATCTGCCGAAACCGTTGCGCAAAAAATTGCAGCCGGTCTTCGTCACCGACTTTTCCCGTTCCAGCCGTATGCTGCTGTGGCAGGATGCGCAGATCGAGCTGTGCATGGATCAGGGCGTAGTGCGCACCGAGCAGCGCGGCATCCCTCTCTGCGAGCTGGAACTTGAATTGAAATCCGGATCGCCGCAACAACTGTTTGAACTGGCATTGGCGATACTGGACATCGTGCCGTTCGAGCTGGAAGTGATCAGCAAGGCGGAGCAGGGCTATCGCCTGCTCTCGGGAGTTGCCGAACATCCTGTCAAGGCTACCGTGGCCAGCATCACCAGAGAGGACACGCTGGCGGAAGCGCTGCAATCGTTGATCTGGTCATGTCTGCTGCACTTGCAGAGTAATTCGCGAGGGGCGATGGCTGGCGAGGATGCGGAATATCTGCATCAGATGCGCGTCGCGTTGCGCAGATTGCGCGTGGTGCTGCGCATGGCTGAAAAACTCCATGCCGATCCGCAGTTGGCAGTATTGAGCAAACAGGTTGCGGCATTGTGTTCCGCCCTGGGGCGCATCCGCGAATGGGATGTGTTCATCGCCCAGACGGTGCAGCCGATGTGCGCGCGGATGGCCGGGCATGGCGGCTTGCAAGCGCTGCTGGCGATCAGTGAACGGCAACGCGATGCGTGCCGTGCCGCGCTGCGCGGCGAAGCGCCGGCACGCGAGTTGCAGCGCATGATCCTGAATTTTGCGATATGGATGAATGGCCCGTACTGGCAACAACAGGTCTTGCCGCAGGTTCACGATTTCGCGACCAGCCGTTTGCAAAAGCTGGCCAAACGTTTCGCCCGATCCGGACAACATCTGAACACACTGGATGCCCCGCGCCTGCACGCCCTGCGTATCCTCGCCAAGAAACTGAGATACAGCGCCGAATTCTTTTCCGGTCTGTATGACAGGCAAAAGGCCAGATCATTTTTGGCGGCGCTAAGCGAGGTGCAGGAGGTGCTGGGACAGATCAACGATATCGCGGTGACGCATCGTTTGCTGGATGGGTTGGCGGCGAATCCGGAACTGTCTGCGCATCAGGAAGCGGTCGTTTTGGCCAAGGGCTGGATCGCCCACGACCTGACCCGTCAATTCACCGCGTTGCGCAAAGCCGTTCAGCGTTTTTCCCGGCAATCGACTTTTTGGGAAAAATGATGTCGGCAAGACGATTGCCGATCGTGGCTGACCCTATCGATTGGTGATAACAAACGCACTTAGGCTAAGTTGGATAAAACTACGAACAACTCAGTAGGGTGGGCAGACAGGATTTTCGTCTGCCCACGCAGCTTGGTAACCGCGTGGGCACAAAATTGTGCCCACCCTACTTGACTGTAATAACCAATGCACTTAGATTGAATCGGGTGAAGTTGTAACGAGCCACAAGTAAGCAACGTTTTTGATGGAATACTAGACTGTCCCTTATTGTTCGCTACATGAGGTAGGCTTATTGAACCCTACGCATACAATTTGCCCAGTTAAAGAATTTGAAAAATTGCTTCCTTGTCAGCCTCAAGCACGTTCAAATAACCGTCAATTTTTTCAAAATCAACAATATCCAGTAGGAAATAATCATTTCTTTGCTTTTCGTTTATATCCAAATAAGCATAGTTGACTTCTAATTGGAAGTTTTCATCGAGATGCTGTGGTGTGCTTGAACTTTCCATTTCAACGCGATAAAAATCGGCAAAACTATTACAGAAAACAACAGGCATCTCGATGCAGGCGAGTGTAGGGATGCGACCACTTTCAATATCTGGAATTAGCGATTCCTTTCCTCTCAGGTAAACCATTGCATTTAGGCTCTGATTCAATGCCTTGTAAATCACTTCGTTTTCGGCGTTCGGTTTATTTTTGCTAGCGAACAACTTGGCGACTCTCGATCCTGAGGCAAGATAATGATGCCTTTTCGTAAACATATTGTTAGCAGTTAATGGAGTATTCGAAACCAGCCATTTAGTGGCAGCGGCAGTATCCTTATCGCTAAACCAGAATACATTTGGCTGAGGAATGTACTTACATTCGATGAAAAGTTTGATGATTACCGCGCCATATTGATCTGGGTGCCTGCCGTCGAAAATCCAATGTTTCTCGGCGATGAGATCAATTTCGCGTGGTTTATTGGTGCCGCCATCCATATAGTACGGACTGACAAGAGTGCTCCATCCTTTTGTTTTCAAGTAATTCGTAACTCGGCAGTGAAAGCTGTTTCCACTTTCGTTGACGATCGCTTCTATTTCTTCTGAAATGGGCATCGACCACCTCCAAAATATTAAATTGTTCATGGATGCTAGCATGGTAACTGTCATTCAGCCTACACGCTAATCACATCAGCGCATTTCATTCCGCTCATCACTGCGCCTTCCAGAGTGGCGGGATAATCGCCCTTCGTGTAGTCGCCCGCCAGCAGCAGGCGGGGCAGCGCGGTCTGTTGTGGTGGTCGGCGCAGGTTGGGTGAACAGCAGAACGTGGCGCGCTTTTCGGCGATGACTTTGAACCATGCGGGTTGTTCGGCGATGCCGAATTCCTCGCGCAGTTCAGTAATCACTTTTTGCGCCAGTTCTTCCTGGGACAGTTCCTGATGGATGCCTTCCGCGCTGATTACCGCGGCGAGCAAGCCGTGCTGGCCGCTGATACTGCCTTTGTCGAATAGCCACTGGCTGTAGCGCTGGTGCAGGCCGAGCATCGGGTGGGGCAGGGTGATGTGAGCGGGATATTGCAGATACAGGGTGTAGATCGGCTGGTGTTCCAGGCCGTCGATCTGCGCGACGGTTTCTGCAAGTGCAGCGATGGGGCGCAGCAGCTTGGCGGCGACCACAGGCGGCGCGGCGCAGATGACGTGGCTGAATCGTGATGTTCCTTCTACCGCGGTAATTTCGATGCCCATTTCAAATGGGCGCAGTGCTTCCACGCCGCAGGAGGTGAATACCTTGCCGCCGTGCTGTTCGACATAGTCTGCGGCGCGTTGCGGGAACAGTGCGGTGAAGTCGATGCGCGGCAGCAGCATGTCGCTGTCGGCACGCGATCGGTTCAGTGCATCGCGCAGCACGTTCAAAAGCACTTGTGCGGAAGCCTTGTGGATAGGTGTGTTCAGCGCGGCGATGCAGAGTGGTTCCCAGAGCTTTTGCATCAGGTCGGCATCCTGGCCGTGATGCGCGAGTAGTTCTGCAACCGTCATGTCGCTGCCCTCTCCCGTTCCCTCTCCCCCAGCCCCTCTCCCGCTTGCGGGAGAGGGGAGCTTAAAGTTCATGCGGCGCATTGCGAGCATGAAGCGCACGGCTTTCATGCGTTCGTTCCACGTCAGGCCTTGTGCATTGAACAGTGCGACCAGCAAGTGGAGCGGAGCGGGCAGGCGTGGCGCCTTGAGAGAAAATTCGCCGTGAAGATCGAGTTGTAGCGGCAGGCGCAGGAAATCCTTTTCGACATTGCCGCCGACCGTTTCGATCATGTGCAGGGTCTGGCGATAGCAGCCGAGCAGCAGGTGCTGGCCGTTGTCCAGCATCACACGATTTCCCCGCAGGGGACGTTCGCCCTCTCCCCCGCTGGGGGAGAGTTGGAGAGAGGGTGTCTGTGCGCCATTGTATTCAAAGCCGCGCGCACGTCCGCCGAGTTGCTGGGCGCTTTCAAACACGGTGACGGGGATACCGCGCCCGGCCAGCGAGACTGCGGCGGCCATGCCGGCGTAGCCGCCGCCGATGATTCCAACACTTAACCCCTCCCGGCCTCCCCTTGCACCCGCAAGGGGTACGCCAAACCCCTCCCCATCCCTCCCCTAGTCAGGGG
>JBDTPM010000112.1:0-2655 GCA_039932695.1 Gallionella sp.
TCGCCCATCTCGGCCGGGCTGGTGAGCTTCTGCACTTGTGCCGAAAGCGGCAGGTAGTCGCGCAGGTTCTCCGGTGAGGTGTCTTGCAGCAATGTGGTGATGCCGCAGTTGATCAGGAAGAACGCCTGCGAGGTGTAACCGATCAGCTCAAGACCGACATCGATGCCGCATGCGGCGATGTCGGTGAAATTCACATGTGCGGTGATGTCTTGCAGCCCCGGCAGGAAGAACGGATCGTCGTGCGCGTGGTGGCGGTAGTGGCACATCAAAGTGCCGCTGCTGCGTTGCGGGTGATAGAACTCGCGCGCACCGAAACCGTAGTCGATGAACAGCAGCGCGCCCTGATCGAGTCGCTGAGCGAGGCTGTTGATCAGGCCGCGCGACGCGAGGCAGATCTCGCTGACATAATCATCCGACACGCTGATCTGCTGCGCAGCGTGCAACAGGATTGCATCGCTGATTGCGCGTTCCTGCCAGACAAAACCTTGCTCGCCCGTGGCAACGCCGCGCTCGGTGAGCGCGCTGTCGCGCCAGTGCACCAGATGCACCGGCAATGCATCGAGCACTTCGTTGGCGATGATCGCGCCGGAAAATATTTCCGGCATCGTGTCCAGCCAGTGCACGCGATCCAGCAGATGCGGCAAACGTGCGCGGATGAGTTCCTGCTGGCGCGCGCGCAAATCGGCACTGACTTCAAGGATCTGATAACTGTCAGGCAGGTTGCCGAGCAGTTCCAGCTCGGCAAGCATGTCCGCCGCCAGTTTGCCGCTGCCCGCACCCAGCTCGAGTACATGCGGGGAACTAAGCGCGATGATCTCTGCCACTTGTCGCGCCACGGTGCGACCGAACAGCGGCGAGAGTTCGGGTGCGGTGATGAAGTCACCCGCCGCGCCGAACTTGTGCGCGCCTGCGGTGTAATAGCCCAGCCCGGGTGCGTAGAGTGCCAGCTCCATGTAGCGCGCAAAGGGGATCCAGCCATCATGCGCGGCGATATCGCGCCGGATGGATTCGCTCAGGAGCGTGCTGTGCTGTGCCGCTTCCTGGCTGGGTGCGGGCAAAGTGGCGGTGGGGTGGATGGGCATGGTCGGGTATAATTCGCTGAACCGTGATTTTAACAGCTGGATTAAACCAGATTGTCCTTTAGGCAAAATGTACCCCAACCCCCTCTAACTTCCCCTTGCACCCGCAAGGGGTACGCCGGTGGGTTCCCCGCTGCTGCGCAGCGACCCTTCCGCAGTCAGGGGGAGAACCGAACCCGCTCCTCCCCTGACAAGGGGAGAGCGTAGCGAGGGGTCAATTGGGAGGGGTTTGGGAGCTAACGGACAATCTGGATTAATATCTTTAGCGAGGCAGGCCAGATGCAAGGCAAGGTAGTGCTGGTTACAGGTGGGGCGAAGCGCGTCGGCGCGGCGATTTGTCGCCGCCTGCACGCGGCTGGCGCCCAGCTTGCCGTGCATTACCGCAGCTCCGAGCAAGAAGCGCTGGATCTGCAAAAGGCGCTGAACAAACTGCGCCCGAAAAGCGCAGCAGTGTTCCAGGCGGATCTGCTCGAACAGAAAGCGTTGTCGCAACTGGTGCATAAGGTCATCAGGAAATTCGGGCGGCTGGATGCGCTGGTCAACAATGCGTCCAGTTTTTACGCGACACCGTTGGCAAACGTGGATGAGCAGCAGTGGCAGGATCTGCTCGGCACCAATCTGCGTGCGCCGCTATTCCTTGCCCAAGCGGCAGGGGACGAATTGCGCCGCCAGCATGGCTGTATCGTGAATATCGCGGATATCCATGCCGAGCGCCCGATGCACGGCCACCTGCTATACAGCGTCGCCAAGGCCGGCCTGGTCGCGCTGACCCGCGCGCTGGCGCAGGAAATGGCACCGCAGGTGCGCGTCAACGCAGTCGCCCCCGGTGTCATCATCTGGCCGGAAGGCGAGGCCTGGATGGACCAGGAACAGCGCCGCAAGATCGTCGCGCACACGCTGCTGAAGCGTGAAGGTGAGCCGGACGACATCGCCAGGACGGTCGCCTTTCTGATCCAGGATGCGCCCTATATTACCGGACAGATCATTGCGGTGGATGGTGGACGGAGTGTTAATCTTTGAGCGGATCGCTCCAACCCAACCCCTCCCGGCCTCCCCTTGTCAGGGGAGGGGCACTCAGTTCCTCCCCTGACAAGGGGAGGATAGGAGGGGTTTAGATCTATGAGCTTAGTAACCATGAACGACATCGCACAACCAATACATTTCGAGCGCCACTCGACCAATTTCAATCGCCTCAAGGGGCGGCTGGAACATCAGGTCGGAATGGCGATCGCGGATTTCAACATGATCGAAGAAGGCGACAGCGTGATGGTGTGCCTGTCCGGCGGCAAGGATTCCTACACCCTGCTCGACATTCTGCTCACGTTGCGCAAGCGCGCACCGATCGACTTTCGCATCGTCGCGATGAATCTCGACCAGAAGCAGCCGGGCTTTCCCGCCGAGGTGTTGCCGGAATATCTGAAGAGTCTCGGCATCGAATACCACATCGAGACGCAGGACACTTATTCCATCGTCAAGGAAAAGATACCCGAGGGCAAGACCACCTGCTCGCTGTGCTCAAGGTTGCGGCGCGGCATCATCTACCGCGTGGCGGGCGAACTCGGCGCGAACAAGATCG
>JBDTPM010000113.1:0-10734 GCA_039932695.1 Gallionella sp.
CATCAAGACTTACAAATGTGGTTGTGATGATCTTTCTCATAGCTCACTCCTTGATATCTAATTGTACCGGTGTCGAATTGTTTTTGAGTTGGTAATTAAAGTAATTAAAGAGTAATTAAAGAGTAATTAAAGGGTCAGCTTCGCAATTGTTATTGCCAGATAATTAAGAATGAAAAGAGGACGGTGAGGTCAAGCTAAAGGATGTATGTCACTCTGCCCCGTTTAGTACTAAAATCCCCGCACACTGGTTTATCAGCATCCAGACACCATCATAAAATATGAGGCCGACATGAAAGCATTCTTCCGCGAGAACCCCACCATTGCTTTTGGCTTGGGTTTGCCCCTGTTGCTCGTTGTTGTTTTTCTGCTGGTTTCGGGGATACCCGCGCTGTTTGTCGACCCTCCGCAATATGATGTGCTTTACGTCAGCGATTACTACAATGCCAATGCCGGTGTGCAGATCGCTGTCGTGAACAAGAAGGTTCAGGTCGTTTATCAGGGTGCTTCGCAGGGCTACCAAAAACCGCGACTGTGGCGTTACAGCCCATCAACCGGTGCGGTGAGGGAGATCGCCATCATGCTGCCACCCGGTCTGGCGCCTCCCGGACAAAGAAATGCCACGCCTGAGGATGCTGCAAAGATCACACCGATCGATGTTCCCGATCTGGCAGGACTGATGGTCGATTCGTCCAGCGTTGCGCCGGATGGATACGAATTCAGCACAGGCGGGAATGGCTATGGGGGTGATGTCTTTACCGGTTTGTTTTATGCCTCGCGCTATCGCAGTGAGGCGGTGCTGACAAAAAAAGGGCGGAGCATCCGACTGCCGCGTGAAGGCAACATGTATTACAGCTATAACACCCGCTTCGTCGGTTGGGTCGTGTCGCCATGATCTGGCTGTTGGCGCTCATCGTTATCTTTGTGTTGATGGGCGGCCTGTGGTGGGGCTGGCCGCTGCTGGCCGGTGTTTTGGGTGTGTCTGCCGTGACGGACAAGCCCGGTGCGCTGGCGCACATCACGCAGCTTATGCGCAACTATGACATCACGCCCGCCGAAGTCGAAGCCGCCTTCAATGCCCCTGCCGGTTCCCGGCCCGCACAACCCGCCCGCAGCAAAGGCGATATCGCCAAGACGCTCTTTATCTATCTAGGCGCAATTTTCATTCTCGCGGGTGTCAGCACTTATGTCAGTCTGTTCTGGGAGAGCATGGGCAGTGCGATGCGGATCTTTGTGACGTTGGGCGTGGGATACATTTTGCTCATTGTGCTGGTTTCCGCGCTGTACGAGAATAAATATCCGCGACTCATCCTGCCGCTCGCACTTTCCTCGGTGTTCATGTTGACCGGCGGCTGGTTCGTGTTCATCCACGAGGTGTTTCCGCGCGGTGACAATTGGCGCTTGGCCGTGCTATTCGTATTCGGCGTGATGGCGCTGCACCAGGGAGGGTTGTTCGCCAAATACCGCCTCACCGTGCTGTCGTTCACGACGCTGTTTTTCGTGTACGGCTTTATGCAGGTGGGGCTTGATCTGCTCGATGTGCCGTTCGCGTTCATTGCCATTATTCTGGGGGGATCGTTGTTTCTGGTCGCCACCGGTCTTGAACAGACGTCGCATCGCATTCTTGCAGCGCCCGCCTTGTTGATCGGAACCTGCTGGCTGAACAGCGGCCTGTTCGACCGCATCGCAATCGCAACTTCCGCCAATTGGGCGAGCCTGATCACCGGAGTGTGCGTGATGTTCACGGCTTACGGTTTGCAGAAGGCGGGACGGCATGCGGGCCTGTCGGGTCTTGGCTATTTCTTCGGGTCTGTGATGGCCTATAGCGGTTTGTTCGACCTCGTGCATAACACGCAATTCGAGCTGCTCTATCTCGGCGTAACTGCATCCATGCTCTATGCCTGCGTGGTGCTGCAAAGCCGGGCGCTGTTGTTCACGACGGTGATTGCGATGCTGGGCTTCATCGGGTTTTATACGGCAAAGCATTTTGCAAATTCTCTGGGCTGGCCCGTTTCACTCGTTCTCATGGGCGTCGCATTTCTGGGCGTGGGCACAATCGCCTTAAAGGTAAGGCGGAAAATTTAAAACGAATGAATCAATAGAGAATCAACAAGGTCAGGTTCCATTGATCCAAACGGCCTCCAGCAATGCCGAATCCGGAAATCATTGCCCTACTGAATGAGTCCGTTGTACAAGAAATATGCGTATGCGATTATGAGTCCGACGCCGACAAAACGGGGGATACGTCCAAGCACGGCGATCGAAAGGAAATGAACCGCCCCGGCCCCCAGAATGATATAAGCGCCTGTCTGGAACGAATCGGGAATCTGGATCGTATTAAAAACAGAAAACAGACCGATGCACATCGGGATGCAGATATGTCCATCGCCGATCTGGGAACTCAGCACGATATCCTGCCTGCCGATGTAAGCGTAATACAGCGCGAGGAATGCATTGGGCAAGACCATGAGCATGCCGCTGAACCAGCCGATCTTTGCGAAACTGAATAGCGGGCTTTTCGTTTTGGCCACCCATTCCACCAGGTGGTCGACGGCAAAATAGATGCAGTAGGCGCTTGCGGCGATAAGCACCAGGTCGATCACGATCGACCAGTGAATTTCCTTTTCGTTTCTGATGTTGTCCTTCAGCACTTCAAATACGTGCAATATCTGCCAGAAGACAAACAGGCCAATTAGAATCGCGCCGTCGTAGACGTTCAGTTCCCCATCCTGGGCCAAGGCCCAGAGCGTTCCGGTAAACAGGAACAATGCGATCAGGGTGAAGAGCAGATTAAGCCGGTTGACGAATAAATATTCTGCGTGCTTTTTTAGCTTTTGCTTGGAATTCGTCTTGGGAAGGATCGCCGCCGAGCCGAAGATCGCAGTTAGTCCGAGGATCAGCGTCAGGTTGGTGACATTGTTGACGAGACTGTTCTCGATCACAGCTCCGCCATTGCTGGCAGACTTGCTCATGACATAGGCGAAAACAAGATTCGCGAATCCGGAACAGTAGGGCATGATGAGCGTGCCGAGTACTGTCCCCTCAAAGCCCTTGCTCTCCATTACATGCAGTCGCCAGACCATTACCGCATTGGCTGCTATGAATATAGCGAGCTGAATTAATGGCTGGGCTGCATAGGCTTGGATGGTGTTGATTACGATTTCACCGATTGATGGTTTGAAAGGTCTGCGATGCAGATTGGCTGCCGGAATTATCCTTGCCCGTTGCACCCCGGTCAATTGCATCGAATCGCCGGGAACGGCTTTGCGAACGGCTATAGCCATGGAGAAAACAAGTCTGCCTTGCTTCGCTTGCCCTCTCTTTAGTCTTGGCGCTTCCCGGCGGGTTTATGTAAACTGCGTCTTCTCAAAACACGGATTTCTTTCAATGAACGATTCTTCTACTCTTATTGCTGATGGCGCAGCCGAACATATCGTGCGGCATTTTCAGTCCAAAGGATTTACCGGCATAACGGAAGCGCTCATCATTCAGATACGTCTGCGAGAGGGCGATCGCGCGGAAGTCGAGGCCGCTTTCGAAGCAGCGCATGATCAAGATAAAATGCCTCCGGTACAAAAATATTTCGAAATCCATCCCTACGGGCATTTTTCCGATTTCCGGAGCTTTGCCGAAGCCAAGTCAGCCATCAATTCCGACGTTACCATGAGTTTGCGCAGCGAGATCCCCAGGGTGTACTTCGATCCGGCTCCTGTTGTGATCGAGGATCCGCTTGCAAGCGGCACCAAATACGATGCGATCATGAAACTCAGGGACAACGTCGATGGATACGCTGTCGCCATTCTCATGAACGATCCGGATGCCTCGTTTCTCGATTATATCGGCACCCATCTGGGAAGCGATTGGCAAAAAATCATGGGCGAATTCGAAATCGCGAGCGCATCCCTGGGGGATGAAATCGATCTGCACTAAAGCGTCGGGCTGACTATTTCCTATTGCGAGCTAATGGGGTCAGTTCACTCCGGCACCTTTGACTTTTTGAAAAGGAGAGCTTTGAAATGAGCAATACCGCAAACTACCAGCTGGTCCGTAACTCATCGGTGGGTGCCGAACTTTATGAGAACGAAGCCAAGACCCTGGCGGCGAAACTGGGCGTGCGTCGTTTGAAGGATGGCGAACTGCTCGTCAGCGAGGGCGGCGCCGATCAGACCCTGTTCATTCTCGTTTCCGGCAAGCTCGGCGTCACCAGCACCGACTCTGAAGGCAAGGAGAACCTGGTTTACACCATGAAAGAAGGCGAATGCGCCGGTACCCGCGCATTCGTCGACCGGTCGCCGCGCAAGGCCACCCTGCGTACGATCGGTAATGCCACGGTCTACACGCTGACCCCGGATGACTTTGATTCATTGCTGGATGCCCACCCGCGCCTGGCTTTCAAGGTGATGCGCGCGCTGTTCCGGGTCACCCACGCCAATCTGTCGCGGATGAACCAGGAAACCCAGGCGCTTTCCAATTACATCCATAAGACGCAGGGGCGGTATTGAATCGGAACGCAGGAAACAGTCCGCGGTTACTGAAAAAATTAACCGTGACCTATCCCTCAAGCCAAAACCTGCCGAAGCAATTAAACCGCCCCGCACACTCGATCCACTAAAGGCCAAGCCTCTTGACAATACTATCGCATCACGATAGCATTGTTCCCCATGATTAAGGACTTCCACGACGAAGCTACGCTTAAGGCTTGGTTGGGCGAATTTTCCCGTCGCCTGCCGAATCAGATCCAACAAGTAGCTCGTCGCAAACTGCGGATGATTCACAACGCGCAACGGATCGAAGATTTGCGCATTCCGCCGAACAACCGCCTTGAGGCATTGAAAGGTAATCGCACCGGGCAGTGGAGCATCCGCATCAACGACCCGTGGCGTGTGTTTTTTGTGTGGAAAGATGGGCGTACCAGCCATGTGGAAATCTGTGACTATCATTGAGGAGCAAAGCAATGACCAAAGCAAAAAAACCTGAATTACAGAACATCCATCCCGGTGAAGTGCTGCGCGAAGAATTCCTGATCCCACTTGGCATTACCCAATATCGTCTGGCAAAAGAGATCGGCGTCACTGAAGCGCGCATCTCCGCTATCTGCTCAGGCAAGCGCGCAATCACGGCGGATTCCGCACTGCGTCTGGCGGCATTCTTCGGCACGACCAGCGGCTTCTGGCTGGGATTGCAGGCAGACTACGATACCGAAGAGGCGGAAAAAGAATTATCTGGCGTGCTGGCGCAGATACACCGCTTCGAACCTTTGGCGGCTTGAGGAAAAATGAAACCGTGGGCTGTCCATGATTGTCCGTTGCAGTTGACTATTCCGGAGAGGGACAGATGGACCTTGTAGATTTGTTCCGGCATCAGATCGATCTGCAGACGGTCCCTGCTGGACAAGCCTTGTTCAGGGAAGGTGAGCCGGGCAAATTCATGTATGTCCTCATTTCCGGGACTGCCGATATCTTGATTCGCGACAGAGTGATGGAGAAGGCGGTGCCGGGCACCCTCGTCGGCGAGATGGCAATAATCGATGACGAATCCCGTTCGGCAACGGTAATGACAACCAGCGATTGCAAATTCCTTCCTATCGAGCGCGAACGGTTCAACTTTCTTGTCCGGCAGGAACCCGAATTCGCGCTGCATGTCATGCAGGTATTGGCTGCTCGCCTGCGCAGGACCGATGATATCTTGAAATAAGGCGTGACTCACGCCCGACCGGTTATTCCATTTCCAGTTTGAAAGTGCTGTGTTATTTCTCAATCAATAGTGAAATAACGTAGGGTGCGCTTGCGCACCCTACGGAATTATTGTCGTTTTGATCTGGAATTGGAATTACCCGTTAAGCAACAGACTTGAGATGATTATTAACGGTGGGTGGTATGGTGTTGCCACTGGCTTGCATATCGATCGCTTCGGGATGAGCCATATAGTGTTTCCTCAGGCAATTTGCCAACTCCTGTTTCGTGTCGTCTTCTACAGGGCAAACCTCTTTGTCTTTCAGACAGTCGAGCATCTTTTGCAGCAGCAGGTCCTGGGGCGCCGGCATCTTTGGCTTCCATGAGGCCAGCAAAGTCCGGTTGATGTGCGAGGGCAGCGAAGCGAGGATGCCGATATCATTCTGGTTGTGAACCAGCAAGCCCGATGTGGTGCCCCGATCCAGCGTCAAGACCTGGAAGAAATACAGCGTGTGGTAGTCCAACTGTTTTTTGTAATCGGCCTCGGTGGGTGAAGTACGCTTTTCGATCGCCGATGTCAGGATGTCGATGTAGGTGTCGATCGCGGCTTCGCCCATTGTCCTTGCCATTTTCAGGTCAGTTTCATTATCTCCGCTGGTATAGTTTTCCAGATAGAAATGCGTTACGCCACGTGTGCGTCCCAGCACGGGGATATTGAAGTAGCGGTCGCCCTGCGGCGCGGCTTCGGCATACTGTTGCGGTGCTGCCTGCTTGAGTTTGTTTGCGAACAGGGTTTTGTCTTCGCTAAATTCGATCGCGGGGTTGAGGTCTGCCATGACGCGCCAGTATCCGCTGCCATTCTTCATCTCAGTCCAGCTGATATGGATGTGCACCGATGGCGCCAGCGGGTTCTTGGGATGGATGATCGTCGAGATCGCGGAAGCGGATGCGAGTTGCTTGGTGGCATCATCGTCATATTGAACCTGAGAGGTATTGACCGATGCGCGATTGAATAGCGTGTCGTCGGTCGCCATGAATCGAACGCCGCCGCCATGCCTGCCTTGATCGCGGAACCACTCGGTGGGCTCGTAGGGTTTATTGCTGCCGTATTTCTTGCTGATCGCATTCAGCTTGTTCACAAACCGTTGCTGCAGATCGCACACCAGCGCGTAGCCCTGCGCTGCACGGGGAGATTTTGCTCTGATTCTTTCCATGATTGGCTAATACCTTATCTATTTAATATGGCTCTTGCGTATCGTTTCCTGCCAGCGAAATGTAGCACATTATTTGAATGAAATTTCATTCGATAAGATCAATGGGGTTACAAATCAATGGTGTCAGATACCAATGGCGCTAACTTAAGCCATACACATTGCGGACTCCCTCCCCTTCAAGGGGAGGGTTGGGGTGAGGATGGGGTAAATACCTTTACCAACCCCTCCCTCACCCTGGCCCTCTCCCTGAGGGAGAGGGAATGATTCGAACCCCCTAGCCCTCTGATAGAACTACTTGCCATTCCACCAGGTGGACAAAGAACGTCAACCAAGCGGCTGGTTATCCCTGAGGGTGAGAAATGATTCGCACCTTGCCGTACTTTTTTTGCTTAAAACTAAAGTTTCTGGATTCGAATTATTCCGTGAGCCCACTCTCCCGCTGATGCCGGATGGCGAGGATGTCCACCCGGTCTTGCTCGGGCAGGAAACGATACAGCGCGACATAGCCGGTTCGTCCCTTTGAGATCACCAATTCACGCAGGTTGCCAACGGGGTGCCCGATCAGGGGGTGCCGCTGCAAAATCCTGGTGGCATCCACGATATCGTCGGCTGCCTCGGTGGCGATGGCGCGAGCTTCTTGTACGAGGAAGTCGAACACGCGCTCAAGGTCGGAGAGCGCGCGCTGGCTGAAATATACCGGGGGCATATTCAGCGAGCTTTGGATTTTGTGCGCGGTTTGCTTTTCGTGAGACTGGCGGGCTTGGGGCGCCTGGCTGTTTTGCCCGCCGCCTTCTTGATGATGTATTCGTGCACGTCCTGCATCGCATATAGTGCGCCGCCCGCATCCACTTCGGCGGCAGAAGTCAGCGCAGCATTGATGAAGGACAGTCTTGTCTCGGCCAGTCTTGCCTGAGCTTCCAGCGCTTCGATCATCCATGCGTGCGGCGTCTTGGCGGCGGAGTCGGCCAGCGGTGCGATGCGTGTCTTGAGTTCTTCCGGCAATTTGAGTGTGGTGGTGGCGGCCATGTTGCGCTCCTTTATTCGGGTGACACCAAAGTAGCACCCGATGCGCGGAGTGTCAATATGGGTGATTTCGATTGATTCGCTTGCGCAAAGGTCTTTTACTTCAGCAATCCCGCGCTGCGCGCCACGGCTTCGATCGCTGAATAGTTTTCGGCATTGGTCGAAATATATCTGCTGGCGTGTTGCAGATCCAGAATCTCTTTGTCTTGCGCAACGTTCCTGTCCAGGGAAAGCAATGCGTCGGTCAATTTTTGGCGCAGGTTCGCATCCATATCCGCGCGCGCAGTCCAGTTGTGATCGTGATAACCGGGGGTGGTGTAGAACACATGCAGTACCTTGGGGTCCGCCTTGCCATCGGCAAGCATCTTTTCCCACGCGGCGCTACTCAACACCCCTGCATCGGCCTGGCCTCCTGACACTGCCGCAACAACCGCATCATGTGTGCCTGTATAAACGACGTGTTTCATTTCGATATCTGGATCGATGTAGGCTGCCCGCAAGAACGCACGCGGCATCAGGTGGCCGGAGGTTGAAGTTTCCGCACCAAATGCGAATGTCTTGCCTGCCAGGTCTTCCAGCCTGGTGATGTCGTTGTGCGTGGTGATGAATACCGACCTGGTCTGCTCATCTTCTGCACGCTGCGCGATCGGAATGACCTGATCGTTGCTGCGAAGCCTGGCCCGGATGAAATCAAAGCCGCTGCACCAGATCATGTCCAGCTTGTTGGCAGCCAGGGCCTCAATCAAAGCGTCTTCATCAGCCACGGGCCTGAATTCGATCTTCATGCCGATCTTTTTTGAAAGGTATTCGGACAGGGGTTTGAACTTGCGCCGCAAGACGGATGGCGACTCGTCCGGTGCAAGAGAGACACGCAAGACCGATTCGGCAGACAGGGCCGCATAAAGCACCAATGCCGCAGCGATGGCCAGCGAGATCAGCAGGGCTCTCAGGCGTGGCGACGACGAAAGAAGTAACATGGTTTGTGAGGGTTAGAGTTGAAGTGACAGTGCAAATCATGCACGCGGATTATGCCGTAAAAATTTGAATGAACAACCCCGCTGCAAGACTGCGGGGTATTAAGCGGAAGTTTATGATTGAATGCGGTAATCCCACCCTCATCCCAACCTTCCCCCTGAAGGGGAAGGAGCGGCCGTATCCTCTACCCTCCCCGACTCTGCTGCAAGACGGCGAATCATGTATACGAGATAGAGCGAGAGCACGGCGGCGAAGAGGCACCAGACAGAGATGTAGGCATAACCATAGGCCTCCGATGCCAATACCATCGACAAGGCAACCAGAGCCCCGAAGATCCTGATCTGAAAGTGGCTGGAGAAGAGCAGCGGCACAAGGATGATCAGGGCATAGATCGCAGCCGGTGTGGCCGGTATGTGTATGGAGCTGCGATAGGGGGCGGAGAAAGTGTAGAGGATGGAGTCTTGTCTGACCGCAACCGTCATCCATTCGGGATGCAAGAGCATGGTAAAAAAGACCAGCGCACCTGCGAAAGCGCCGAGCATGGCGCAGCCGCCAGTGATCCTCCTGCGGATCTTCCCGTGCTCGACAAGGTAGCTGCACAGCGGGAACCACCACAACCATAGAAAATGCGAGAAGAAGTGAAACCCCAGCGCATATGGCACCGCAGAGCTGGCATTTCCCGCATCGAGCTCTTGCCACACCAGCCCTTCGAACCCCTGCTGGATGCCAAAGAAGACAGGTATCAGCGCCCACAGCAAGTATGAAGGTTGCAGTCGCCTCGCCTGCTGGACGGCATACAGGCCAGTGGTCACCAGCACGACAGCGGCGCTATAGCTAACAGTTGCGGAAAAGCACATTGAATAAAAGTGTCACTTGGAATTGTCATGCGGGCAGATAATGGAACCATAGCATTAACATGCGCCGATTAACGATATTGTTGCCAATATTTTGTAGCACCGGTTACTCGCAGGAGCTGAATGGGTCAGTCTCGATTGATCAACGAAACATCTGCATCGATCAAACAGTCCTGAATTGAACATAAGCATGGCGCCGCCGTCAGTTGGCGTGAAGCTCGACGGTCAGGCGACAGCCAATATACAATCGGGCCACAGCCGAATGGCACTAACTTAAGCCATTCACATTGCGGACTCCCTCCCCTTCAAGGGGAGGGTTGGGGTGGGGATGGGATAAATACCATTTCCAACCCCACCCTCACCCTAGACCTCTCCCTGAGGGAGAGGGGATGATTTGCGCGATGCCGCACTTTTTGTGCTTAAGTTAGTGCCATTGGGGCCACAGCCGCGTTCTTTTGTAGGTAAATATTGATGAAGTTGCCTTCCCTGTCCTGGAACAGATTCCCCTTCAGCAACAAATTCAAATCGTATCGCAAGGCGCTGCGATTGATCGTGCTGCTCCTCTTGTTGGGGTTGTCAGGCTATGTTCTCTATCTGGACATCACGATCCGCGAAGCTTTCGAGGGCCGCAAATTTGCCTTGCCGGCTCGTGTTTACGGTCGTGCGCTGGAGGTATATCCGGGGCTGAAACTGACGCCCGGCCAATTTGCAGAAGAGCTGCAAAGGGCCGGATATCACGAGCGCCCGGAGCCGAACGAAGCGGCGACGTATAAATATACGTTGACCGGGCTTGAGTTCACGACCAGGGACTTTGTGTTCGGCGATGGGCCGCAAGCAGCGCAGCAATTGCGCATCGAATTTGCCGACGGCAAGGTGTCGCTGCTCAAGGTGCGCGGCGACAACGGAATCGATCTGCCGTTGTTGCGCATCGAGCCTCCCATCATTGGCGGCATCTATCCCGGCCACAACGAAGACCGGGCACTGTTGAAGTTCGACCAA
>JBDTPM010000114.1:0-4546 GCA_039932695.1 Gallionella sp.
GGTGCACATAACGGCGCAGCTTGCCGTCCTCGCGGCGCACCACCATCAGCATCTTTGCATGGGTCTTGTGGCCGACCACGCCGTACACCACATGCGCGCCGACCTCCTCCAGCCGGTTCGCCCAATTGATGTTGGCTTCCTCGTCGAAGCGTGCCAGCAATTCGACCACCACCGTCACCTCCTTGCCGCGCTGCGCCGCAGCGATCAGCGCCTCCATCAGCGCGGAGTCGGCACCGGTGCGATACACGGTCTGCTTGATCGCGACCACGCTGGGGTCGCTGGCTGCCTGCTGGATGAAATCGATGACCGGCTTGAATGACTGGTAGGGGTGATGCAGCAACACGTCGTTCTTGCGGATCACCTTGAACATGTCCGAGCCTTTTTTTTGCAGCACATTGGGTACGCTGGGCACGAAAGCGGGAAACTTCAGATCGTCACGCGCGACCAGATTCGGGATCTCCATCAGGCGCACCAGATTCACCGGACCGTGCACGCGATATAGATCGTCAGGAGCAAGATCGAACTCCTTCAGCAGTAATTCGGTGATCTGCGGCGAACAGTTGTCGGCGACTTCGAGTCGTACCGCATCGCCGAAATGGCGCTGTGGCAATTCGCCCTGCAGGCTTAGGCGCAGGTTTTTGACTTCCTCCTCGTCGACGAACAGGTTGCTGTTGCGCGTCACACGGAACTGGTAGCAGCCGAGCACCTCCATGCCGCTGAACAGTTCTCCGACATGCGCGTGCAGGATGGAAGAAAGAAACACGAAACCATGTTCGCAGCCGCTGATCTCTGAGGGCATCGCGATGGTACGCGGCACGACACGGGGGGCTTGCACGATCGCACGCGTGGAATTGCGCCCGAAAGCGTCTTTGCCCTGCAACTCAACTGCAAAATTCAGACTCTTGTTTAGCACGCGCGGGAAAGGATGTGCCGGGTCGAGCCCGATCGGTGTCAGTACCGGCATCACCTCGCGGAAGAAAAAATCCCTGACCCAGGCGCGCTGAACATCATTCCAGTCGGGACGGCGCAGAAACTGGATACCCTGGCCGGAGAGCGCGGGGATCACGTCGGTGTTGAACAACTGATATTGCCGCGCTATCAGTGGATGCGTCTGCTCGCGCACCAACTTGAGGGTTTGCTTCGCGGTCAAACCATCCGCACTGGTGGCTATGCCGCCCAGCTTGATCTGCTCCTTCAGTCCCGCCACGCGTATCTCGAAAAATTCGTCCAGATTGCTGCTGACGATGCACAGGTACTTCAGGCGCTCCAGCAATGGAATGGCGGCATCCTCGGCCTGGGCCAGCACGCGACGATTGAACTCCAGTTGCCCGAGTTCGCGATTCAGGAATTGCTGCGGTTCAAAATTTTTAGCCATTGATAGGGGCGTGATTCATCACGCCCGTTTTATTACATGAATAGATCAGGGCGTGATGAATCACGCCCCTACGATTATATTGCCGGGGATATTTTATTGTCTGGGTGGCACATATCCTTCTGGCATCGCTACCCCATCGCCAAAAAAATATTTCTCCATCATCGTGGCGAGAAATTTGCGCGCTGCCGCATCGGCGAGGTTGAGGCGGTTTTCGTTCACCTGCATGGTCTGGAATTTGAGCCAGCCTTGCCAGGCTTCCTTGGAAACGTTTTCAAATATCCGCTGACCCAATGCGCCGGGGTAGGGCGGGCGATCCAAGCCTTCTGCCTCGCGACCCAGTTTTACGCAGTGCACCATTCTTGCCATGCTAATCTCCGACTAATTGATTATGGGTTGAAATTATGACATTTAGATGAAAGTTGTGCGCAGTCATAAGTTTTGGAGTGCGCAGGCATGACTGCGCTTCTTTGAAAAACGCGGCGACGTGTCGCCGCACTCCACAAAAACCTAAGCTGCGGACCAACTCACCAGTCCGCTGAAATAGGTGCCCAGCACGACCAGTCCAAATGCAATCCGATACCACGCGAACACGGTAAAGTCGTGGCTGCTGATGTAGCGCAACAACCAGCGCACGCACAGGAATGCCGAGATGAACGAAGCGATGAAACCCACAGCCCACATACCCAGGTCATCGCTGGAAAGCAGCGCGCGTTCCTTGTAAAGATCATAAAGTGTCGCGGCGATCAGCGTGGGCATCGCGAGAAAAAACGTGAATTCCGTTGCAGCACGGCGCGACAGTCCGAAGAACAGCCCGCCTATGATGGTCGCGCCGGAACGCGAAGTGCCCGGGATCAGCGCCAGTGCCTGCGCGCAGCCCACCTTCAAGGCGTCTTTCCAGCCCAGATCGTCCACCGTATCAACGCTCACCGTATGCTTGCGTTTCTCCGCCCACAGGATGAACAACGCCCCGACTATGGAAGTGACTGCGACAGTGACCGGATTGAACAGCGCAGTTTTGATCTGCTTGCCGAAAACCAGGCCGATCAGTGCCAGCGGCAGGAAAGCAATGAATACGTTAAAGGCAAAACGTTGCGCGGCTTCCTGCTTTTGTAACAGCCCGCTGACGACGGAGCCGAGCTTGGCGCGGTACTCCCACATCACGGCCAGGATCGCCGCCGACTGGATCACGATCTCGAACAGCTTGCCGCGTTCGTCATTGAAATCGAGCAGGCTGCCCACCACGATCAGGTGCCCGGTGGAAGAGATCGGCAGGAACTCGGTCAGCCCTTCGACAATGCCAAGTATCAGCGCTTTCCAGTAAATCGGATCCATAAACTATCCTTATGTGAGTTTGCAACTCGGATTAGCGTTTTTGTGTAACCCGACGAGCAACAACTCATAGCGGCGCAAGGAAATTCATCTGGTTGTTCCCGAGCCCATGAAAAAATCGAAAGAAACTTTCTACAACAGCAAAATAAACGTAATCACGGTCCACGAATTTTTCGACGAAGAAATTTCTTCAAAGAGGGCTAGTGTAGTGTTGCACGCTGCTTGGAATTTATCGCGTAACCCGTAGGGCGCAATAACCAACGGGCATTGCGCCGTATGACTCAAACATCCGGTGCAATGCACTACGTTTATTGCACCCTACAATATCTGACTGGATTCCTTATTTCTTGGGATCGTACTTGAAAGACAAGGCTACTCTCGCCCGGTAAGCGGCAACTTTGCCATCTTCGACCACCATGTCCAATTTGATCACTTCGGCAACCCTCAGGTCACGCAAGGTTTTCGAGGCGGCGTTGACCGCGTTCGCTGCGGCATCTTCCCAGGATTTCTTGCTGGTTCCGACCAGCTCGGTGATGCGATAAACGCTGTCTGCTGCCATGATTCTCTCCTTGTATAAGTGATGAACGTCAGTGGGTGTGCGACTTTGTAGTTACGCCTTGCTGTAGATCTGTGCGCCCTTCTTTACGAACTCAATGGATTTATCTTCCATACCCTTTTCCAGCGCTTCCTGTTCGGAAACACCTTCCTTCGCCGCAAATTCACGCACGTCCTGGGATATCTTCATCGAGCAGAAATGCGGGCCGCACATCGAGCAGAAATGCGCGACCTTGGCGGAATCCTTGGGCAGCGTCTCGTCGTGGAATTCGCGCGCCTTGTCGGGATCGAGACCCAGATTGAACTGGTCTTCCCAGCGGAACTCGAAGCGCGCCTTGGACAGCGCGTTGTCGCGAACCTGTGCACCGGGATGTCCCTTGGCCAGATCGGCGGCGTGCGCGGCGATCTTGTAGGTGATGATGCCTTCCTTCACGTCGTCCTTGTCGGGCAGGCCGAGGTGTTCCTTGGGTGTCACGTAGCACAGCATCGCGGTGCCGAACCAGCCTATCATCGCCGCACCGATCGCCGAGGTGATGTGGTCGTAGCCGGGCGCGATGTCCATCGTCAGCGGGCCCAGCGTATAGAACGGCGCTTCATGGCACCATTTCAATTGCAGGTCCATGTTCTCCTTGATCAGATGCATGGGCACATGGCCGGGGCCTTCGATCATCACCTGCACATCATGTTTCCAGGCGACCTGTGTCAGTTCGCCAAGTGTCTTGAGTTCAGCCAATTGCGCCTCATCGTTGGCATCGTAGATCGAGCCGGGGCGCAGTCCGTCGCCGAGCGAAAAGCTCACGTCGTAGGCCTTCATGATTTCGCAGATATCTTCGAAATGGGTATAGAGAAAACTCTCCTTGTGGTGCGCCAGACACCACTTCGCCATGATAGAGCCGCCGCGCGACACGATCCCGGTCATACGTTTCGCGGTCATCGGCACGTAGCGTAACAGCACACCCGCGTGGATCGTGAAATAGTCCACGCCCTGTTCGGCCTGTTCGATCAGCGTGTCGCGGAAGATCTCCCAAGTCAGGTCTTCGGCCTTGCCGTTCACCTTTTCCAGGGCCTGATAGATAGGCACGGTGCCGATCGGTACCGGTGAGTTGCGGATGATCCACTCGCGCGTCTCGTGGATGTGCTTGCCGGTGGACAGGTCCATCACCGTGTCGCCGCCCCAGCGTATCGCCCAGGTCATCTTCTCCACTTCTTCCTGGATGCTCGACCCCAGCGCGGAGTTGCCGATGTTGGCGTTGATCTTCACCAGAAAGTTGCGGCCGATGATCATCG
>JBDTPM010000115.1:0-6655 GCA_039932695.1 Gallionella sp.
CTTCGACCTGGGTTTCATTTATGACAAGCTGGGCAGATACCAGGATGCTCTCGATGCATTCGAGACCACCCTGAAGCTGGACCCGAAGTTCGATCGCGCCTGGTATGGCAAGGGCTTGAGTCACGCCGCACTGGGCAACCACCGCGCCGCTGCCGAGGCGCTGCTCGAGGCTGCCACCCTGCAACCGATGAATCCCCATGCCTGGTATGCACTGGGCATGGCGCATTATCACTTGCATGAGCCTGATCGCGTCAAGGAGATCATCCTGCAGCTGCATCGCTTCGATCCGCGCATGACCCGCCAATTGATACAGGAAACGGAACGAGCCGACCTGCACTACCTGGTGCAGGACCTGCTCATCTGAAAAATAGCCGGTTGAAAAACAAGAGGCCTGCTTGCGCAGGCCTCTTTATTTACTTCACAGCTATTGGATCAGGTTGCTATGGTGCTGATGTCCCCTTCCAGATTCGGATAGCGCACATGATCCACCAGATTCTGCACCTCCAGTGACGGCGCAGCGGTCAGCAGACTGCCGATGATCACACCGGCAAAACCGACCGGAATGCCGAAGATGCCGGCAGAGATCGGATTGATGTCCCACCACAGCGGTGCGTTCACCCCGAAGAACGGATAGGTTGTGTACATGTAATACATACATACCCCCAACCCTCCCGACATGCCGAGGATCGCGCCCCACTTGTTGGCACGCCGCCAGAATACTCCCAGCGCCAGGGCCGGGAAGAATGCCGAGGCCGCCAGCGAGAACGCCGCACCCACCAGGAACAGGATGTCGCCCGGTTTGAGTGAGGTGATATACGCCGCAAACACCGCGACCACCAGCAGCAAGCCCTTGGAGATCGCCAGACGACGCGTGGTCGGCGCATGCGGGTCGATCATCTTGTAATACACGTCATGCGACAGGGCGTTGGCGATGGTCAGCAGCAGACCGTCGGCGGTGGACAGCGCCGCAGCCAGACCGCCCGCGGCCACGAGGCCGGTGATCACGTATGGCAAACCGGCGATCTCCGGCGTCGCCAGAACGATCAGGTCGCCACCGATGGTGATCTCGGCCAGTTGCACGATGCCATCCTTGTTGATGTCAGTGATGCTCATCAAGGTCTTGTCCACCGTTGCCCAGGCAGAGACCCAACTCGGCAATTCGGAGAAGCTCGATCCGACCAGCAAAGTGTAGATATCGAACTTGGCCAACACCGCCAGCGCGGGCGCGGTGAAGTACAGCAGAAAGATGAAGAACAACGACCAGAACACCGATTTGCGCGCCTCACTGACCGATGGCGTGGTGTAGTAGCGCATCAGGATGTGGGGCAGCGCGGCGGTACCGACCATCAGGCACAATACCAGCGCGAGGAAGTTCTTGCGCTTCTTGTCGCGTGTGGCGTCATCCTTGCCGGAGAAAGGCTCGGCATGCGCCATGATCGGAGCAGCTTTGGCTTTCGCTCCGTCCGCAGCTTTCTTCCATGCAGTCTTTGCCGCAGCAGCATCCGCCGGATATTCGGTTACCGCTTTGTCAGCCGCCTCGATCGCCTTGGGGTCCGCAGCCGGTTTGGCCTTCAGATCGGCAGCGGCTTGCACCAGCTTGGCCTTCTCCGCAGCCAGATAGGCATCACCACCAGTCTCCAGCGCTTTCATCTTGCCTTCAGCGGCTTCTTGCCGCTGCTTGAAGATGGCACGCACTTCAGCCTCGCGTGCGCCGTCCGGCGTGGTCGGGTCGTTCAGCACATGTTCACGCGCGGTGACTTTTTCCAGCACATAGCCGTACGCGATCTGAGGTATCGGGTTGCCGGTGTGTTTCACCGACAGCCAGACCACCGGGATCATGTAAGCCACGATCAGGATGATGTACTGCGCCACCTGCGTCCAGGTCACCGCGCGCATGCCGCCGAGGAAGGAGCACACCAGGATGCCGCCCAGACCGGCAAACACACCGATGCCGAACTCCAGACCGGTGAAGCGGCTGGTGATCAGCCCGACGCCGTAGATCTGCGCGATCACGTAGGTGAACGAACACAGGACCGCAGCGAACACGCCGATGGAACGCGGGATATTGCCGCCGTAACGCGCACCGAGGAAGTCGGGAATAGTGAACTGGCCGAACTTGCGCAGGTAGGGAGCGAGCAGCAAGGCCACCAGACAGTAACCGCCGGTCCAGCCCAGCACGAAGGCCAGGCCGTCATAACCGGTCAGATACAGCGTGCCGGCCATACCGATGAAGCTGGCAGCCGACATCCAGTCAGCGCCGGTCGCCATGCCGTTGAACAACGCCGGTACGCGGCGTCCCGCCACGTAATATTCCGCAACGTCGGCGGTCTTGGACATGATGCCGATGCCTGCGTACAACAGGATCGTCGCGCCGAGGAACATATAGCCCAATATCTTGTTCGGGACACCCATTTGCTCAAGGATGGCGACGAAGATGACGAATGAGATGAATCCGCCGGTATAGAAAGTGTAGTAGCGTTTGAGTTGCGAAAAGAACAGTGCATTGCTTTGCGTGGCCATTATACATCCCCCTCGTGTACGTCATATTCACGATCAAGTTTACCCATCGCTCTGGCGTAATACCAGATGATGATCACGTAGATGATCAAGGAACCCTGCGCCCCCATATAGAACGAGAACGGAAACCCCAGGATGGTGAAGGATTGCAGGTCTCTCGCGAACCAACCGATGACAAAGGTGGCAACAAACCATATTGCCAGCAATATCCCGGTCAGCCGAAGATTCTTTTGCCAATACTCTCGGTGCTTTTCGGTAAGCTGCATGTTTTCTCCCTGTTGATTGAACCCTGAATAAAAACCTGTGACAACGCTGCTCTTCCCTGCCCTACCGTCAGCCTGATGCTGAAGTTCACACCAAGCTTGCCGGCTAGCTTACCCACAAGTGCCAGATTAGTCCACCATCTGCGTGATGCGTATACACAACGAAAATGTGGCTATGCATATATTGCAGTCAAGGCAAGTCCGGCTAATTTCCGGCACCCAACCAGCGATACGACTTCTCGAGGTCACACAATCCCTTGAACGTTAATATATTTTTATTGCAAGCCTGCGCGGTCGCTACCAGCAACAATTGCGCGGTCGCCAGCGCATCGGCCAGCGCATCGTGTCTGGCAACGTTGCGGATAGTGAACGCGGAGACCCAATCATCCAGAGAATGATACTTTCTGGCCATGGGCAAATTGAGCGCCGGCATCACATAGGCCAAGTCCACCCAGGGATGTTTGAAATTAATTCCCAGATGCTCTCGTATCGCGCGCCGGATCATGGTCTCGTCGAACGTGACATGGAAAGCCACCAGCGGATCTTTGCCGAGATATTCGAGGAATCCCAGCAACGCATCCTCCGCAGGTACGCCATCACGCTGCGCACTGCCACCGATGCCGTGCACCAGGATATTCTTCCGTTCACTCACGTTCTCCTGCTGCAGCACCACAGAATAGCTGTCGCCCAATGTGATGCGGCCACCCACCACGGCCACAGCCCCGATCGAGATCAGACTGTCCTCGCGCAGATCCAGGCCGCTGGTTTCCACATCGACCACGACACAGCGAGAGCTGCACAAAGGTTGTTCCGGATCGCGTTTCGGTAGCGCGCGCCATACAGCAAGACGATGCTGCTGCTCAGCAGCAAGCGGAACTCGCTTGCTCAGGCGTCGCGTCATCCAGTCCAACAACCTGCTCACAGGCGATACTCCAATGCCAGGCGTGCCTGCAATTTGCGCGCTTGGCGGAATGCCTCTTTCAGGATGCGCCTGTCCAGTTCATTCAGACGTTCGGGATCGATCAGGTTGTCCAACTCGGCATCAGCGAGGCCTTGTTCGCCCAGCTCATCATGGTGACGCAAACGCAACACCTGTATGAACAACAGCGCATCGATCCAGGCATCGACTTCTGCAGCAGGAATGTTCAATTTTGGCGCGCTTGAGCGCAGCCGCTGAATGGTGCTGGTATGCCCGACAGCGGCTGCCAGACTGAAGATGCGAGCGGCATCCACGAATGGGGTGATGCCGTTCATCTTGAGGTCGAGCGTATGTTCCTTGCCCACGACGAAATCGCGCACCACCCCCAGCGGCGGACGATTGCGCAGGGCATTCTCCGCCATCTGATGCAGGAATTTCGGGTTGTCTCTGGCGACTCGTGACAGCCACGCACGCAGATCGCCGGCCAAATGCTGCGCACCGTAGAGCGCACGAAAATCGAAGAAGATCGAAGCATGCAGCAACGCCTCCGGGGCGCCGTGCATGATCCAGCCGGAAAACACCTCCTTCCACTCTTCCAGCGACAAGCACCATTGCGGATTGGAAGCCATAACCTTGCCTTTACATAAAGGGAAGCCGCACAAGTCGAGTGCTGCATTGATCCTCTCTGCCACCGGCAACAACTGCTGGCGCACCTTATCTGCCGTCATGCCTTCCGGCACGGTGAAGATCAATGCATTGTCCTGGTCGGTGTTCAGCGTCTGCTCGAAGCGACCCTCCGAACCCAATGCCATCCAGCAAAGTCCTTTCAACAACAGAGTATCGAGCAGGCCGCTTGCCGCACACTCCAGTTCGATCACGCGCACCGTGAGCAGATCGTTGAAGGTGGAGATGAATTGCGTCAGCTGTTCCGGCGCCACACCCTGCGCCATCATGTTGTGCGCCATGCGGCGGATGTCGGCAGCCGATTGTTGTAGTACTTCGACGCTGCCGGCATCGCGGATGGTCGAGCCGATCTGGCGCAGTCCCACGCGCTGCAAAGCGAACAGGTCTTTTTCCGAGACCAGCCCGACCAGTCGTTCGTTTTCTACCACCAGCACATGGCGAAATCCGTGCTTGGCCATCACCAGCGCGGCTTCATGAGCCAGCGCCTGAGGTGCCAGTGTGGTCAGCTGGGTGGTCATGATGCCGATCACCGGCTGCTCGAGATCGATCTGCGGCAGCACGATGCGTTCCAGCACATCGGGCAGCGTAAGGATACCAAGCGGGCGCTGTTCCGCATCCACCGCAACCATCGATCCAACCTTGGTCTCATGCATGAGTTCAAGCACCCGGCGCACGCTGGTATCCGGCGCGCAGGTCACCGGCGCGCGGCGGATGATCGCGGACAAAGGACTGGTCAGCGATTGCTGTTCCGCGCTCGACTGGGTGTATTGAGCCTGTATCAGTTGTTTGGAATGTTCGAGCAGATTGGCGATACGCCGCGTGCAGAAATCACTGAAGGGCGCGCTCATCGCCAGCAAGGTTTTGAAATCGGCTGCCGCCAGTTCGTAGCAGAAGGTGTCGCTACCGGCACGATAGACACTGGCGACCGGACGATTCGCCAACAGCGCCCCGAGAGGAAAGCATTCGCCCTCGACCAGTTCCAGCCACGCGTCCGTATCGGTAGCCTGAGCCACAGCCTGTTCGCCAAGAACCTTGCCCTGCTTGATGACCAGGAAGCGTTCTGTATTGCCCTGCTCAGGCGAGATGATCACTTCACCCTGCGCGTAATAGGCCAGGCTCATGCGCTCCAGCATCCACAACAGATGCGACGCTTCCATGCGATCGAACGGCGCGTGTGCGGCAAAGAAACTCAGCTGGGAAGCATGGATCGCGCTCATGGCATGAACTCTTTAATTTGTATGGCGATGGTATATTATAGTCGCACTATCTCTAACGACTTCGCCATGCAATTCACCAACCCCACCCCCGATGAAATCGACCGTCTGCTACGCAAAGTACATAGCGTAGCCGTGGTGGGTCTGTCGCCCAACCCGGCGCGCCCCAGCTTCCGCGTTGCACAGGGCTTGCAGGGGTTCGGTTACCGCATCATGCCGGTGCGACCCATGGTTGCCGAAGTGCTGGGCGAGAAAGCGTACCCTGATCTGGAAAGCCTGCCCGAACTGCCGGACATCGTGGATGTGTTTCGCGCTTCCGAGCATGTTCCTGCCGTCGTGGAGAGCTGCATCAGGCTCGGCATCAGGAATCTTTGGCTTCAAGAGGGTGTCATTAACGAAGAGGCCGCGCAGCGCGCCCGTGAAGCTGGTATCACCGTGGTGATGGACCGCTGCATGTGGCGCGAGGCAGTACGGTCAGGCGCGCACCCGTCATGAGTCCCACCCGGCATAAGACAACTGGCATGAATAAGCAGCGCTGCGCCTGGCCGGGCGATGATGCCCTGTATCAGCAGTATCACGACACGGAATGGGGAGTGCCGTTGCACGATGAACGAGCGCTGTTCGAATTCCTGATACTGGAAGGCGCACAGGCAGGATTAAGCTGGATCACGATCCTGCGCAAGCGGGAGAATTATCGCACCGCTTTCGACGGTTTCGATGCGAAGCGCATTGCCCGCTACGATGCTAATAAAATAGAATCGCTGTTGCAGAATCCGGGTATCGTACGCAATCGTCTGAAAGTGGCAGCGGCGGTGACCAACGCGCAGAAGTTTCTTGAAGTGCAGGACGAGTTCGGCAGCTTCGATTCCTTCATCTGGTGCTTCGTCGATGGCAAGCCGAAGCAGAACAAGTGGCGCAGCCTGGCCGATATCCCGGCCAGCACGCGGGAGTCGGACGCGATGAGCAAGGAACTGAAACGGCGCGGCTTCAAGTTCGTCGGCAGCACCATCTGCTACGCCCACATGCAGGCGACCGGCATGGTGAACGACCACACGACA
>JBDTPM010000116.1:0-2407 GCA_039932695.1 Gallionella sp.
GGCGGTTTGTTACATTATAAATTTGATTACTCCGATCCACAATGTACCGCCGTTTTCGACCAGTCCGAGCAGGACAAAACTAAAAGCATAGCCAGACCAGCTGATCATTGTGACACGTTGCTTCCCGAACACATCCGCCATGCGCCCACCCGGCAGCGATGCAGCGGATTTGCTGGCATTGAGCGTCACCCACAGCAGCAAAACCTGCACCATGCTCATGCCCAACTCGTTACCGCGCAGCAGGATAAATGTCTCCGACGCGCGCGCAAAGGTGAACAGCACCAGCACCAAAAGATAGCGGCGCATGTTGAGCGAGAGCAACGACCAGGCCAGTAGAGCGCTCAATTTTTCCTGCTCGACTTTCAAAAGTGGAAGTTCTGGCCGACGCGGCGGTTCGCGCACGCCGAAGATCAGCACCAGAAGTACCAACGAACCCGGCAGCGCCGACCACAGGATCACTTCGCCCACTGGCCAGTGCATCCAGCTCAATGCCGCGATCGCGAGCAGCGTGCCGCCCAGCGCGCCGGCGTTATCCATCGCACGATGAAAGCCGTAGGCAAATCCATGTATGTCCGAATGCGCACTATCCGCCAGCAGCGCATCTCGCGGCGCATCGCGCAAGCCCTTGCCGGCGCGGTCCAGGCTGCGCAGCAACAACAGCGCGCCCCAACTGGAGACCAGGCCCAACAGCGGACGCGCCAGATTGGACAAGCCATAGCCGAACACCATCAGCCCCTTGCGCCTGCCTTGCTTGGCGTCCGAATAACGTCCCGCCCACAGCTTGAGGAAACTCGCCGCTGCATCAGCCACCCCTTCCACCAGACCCAATATCACCGGCCCCGCGCCCAGCACGGTGCCGATCAGGATAGGGATAAAAGGAGTCACCATTTCCGACGCCAGATCGTTCAGGAAGCTGACCAGTCAGGAAGCTGACCAGACCGATCGCGATCACTGTGGCGGGCAATTTATGACGTGTCATTTAAATTGGGTCGTGTCAGTAGCAGGGTGTTGAGCTAAAATGCATTCCGCTGTCCCCGTAGTTAAATGGATATAACCGGCCCCTCCTAAGGGTCAATTACAGGTTCGATTCCTGTCGAGGACACCAAAGAACTGTTCTGTCGAGGACCTGCTTTCCGGTTTGCGTCCCAACCTTGCACTCAATGCATTTTCCTTTTGCAATGGGCACTTATCGGCCCGAGGCTGACCCGACAGTGTCGAATTATTGGCTGCAGGGAACTCTTTGATAACAACATCATCTGAATCATGCCCGTCGTTGCATCATGTAACAAAGCAGCAATGGAACGGGTGTTTGATTCCAATTGTTAAAGGAGTGCCAATATGAAAAGAGCCTATTCCGCAGTGAAAGAAACGATCGCACGCTTCGTGCGTTGGGTCATCGCAGGTGTCGTATCCCTCATCGTCGCGCTGCCCACTTTCGCTTCTTTCCATACTTCTATGTAGTTTTCCAAAGTCCGCGCCGGCTGCATCTCCTCCCTGGCTGGCGCGGCACCGGTTCCATCTCTCTACTTATTCTTGTCGTGCGTCTCGGGCTTGCCATACCCGGCAAACCTGTTCTGTGCTGCCTGAAATTCCTCTGCCGTCAGTAATACCGGCTGACCGGCTTGCAACGCGCGCAGGTACATTTCGCTTAGCGATTCAACCTCCACCGTGATCCGCAACGCCTCGGCGAGATCGGTACCCGTTGCGATCATGCCGTGGTTCGCCAGCAGACATGCCTTGCGTCCTTGCAGCGCGATCAGTGCATTGGCTGACAACGCCTGGGTGCCGAACGTGGCGTAATCCGCACAACGTATGCTGTCCCCGCCCATCAATGCGATCATGTAGTGGAATGGCGGGATGTCTTTTCTGAGGCAGGCCAGCGTGGTCGCCGCAAGCGAATGGGTATGCACGACTGCGCCGGTCTCGGCACGCTGCGCGTATATGTCGCGATGGAACAGCCACTCGCTGGAAGGCTGCCAGCGTCCGCGCGCATTGCCGTCCAGGTGCACAAAAACGATATCATCCTCGCCCAATCCCTCCGCGCCCATACCGGAAGGGGTGATCAACATGCCCTCGCCGAACCTCGCAGAAAGATTGCCGGAGGTGCCGCGATTCAGTCCCTGTTGATCCAGGCGCTTCGCGATGCGCACCAGCTCGTGGCGCAGTTCTTTTTCGTTCATCATTGTTCAGCCTCCCTTACCCTCTCCCGGCCTTTCGGCCACCCTCTCCCGCTCGCGGGAGAGGGGCTGGGGGAGAGGGTGTTACTTCAACATCTGCATCGTCCCCGCATTCGCCTCCACCACGCCGCGCTCGGTGATCAACCCGGTCACCAGCCGCGCCGGGGTCACGTCAAAACCGTAGTTGGCGGCGCGCGAGCCTTGCGGCGTGAGTTGCACGGTGCGCACCT
>JBDTPM010000117.1:0-4653 GCA_039932695.1 Gallionella sp.
TTACTTTGCGATTGATGCGGCGCGGTGGTTGAAGGAAGGGAAGTAATAGATATCTTGATGGTGTGCTTGTAGGTATTTTTTTGGTGTCCACTTTATATTAGCGCACAGGAGCTTCCCCGATGGGCGCAGAGAGTCAATTCGTTGCAATTGCCCACGCCGTCGCGGATCAAATTCTCGCGCCGCCATTTCGCGTTGCACGAGGTGCACCACTGCTCTACGAGATCAGGGTAAGCAATACCCTCGAAGTCATGAGCCAAGAACAAGTCCGAAAGCCGAAGAGAGGTACCTCTGCTTTTCAAACCGACTTGTGCGTGTTTGAGGATAAGACGCCGCAAGTTTCTATCCCACGTGTTGTCATTGAGTTCAAGACTGGCATCACAACGCATGACGTGTTGACATACAGTGCCAAGGCAGTGAAACACAAACAGATCTATCCATACCTTCGGTATGGCGTTCTTGCGTCTGGCGAGAAGAGTGTACCCGGCCGCGTATTCACGCACAACGAAGGACTCGACTTTTTCGCTGCTGTCGCTGATCTTCAAGAGGCTGAGTTCAAGTCCTTCTTTGCTTCCCTTCTTCAAGCTGAAATCGAGGCATCGAAACGTCTTGAGGCAATAGCCTTCGGTACAGTTAAGACAAGACTGTTTCGAACAGAAGTGCAGTTCGAGCAGCCCGCGTAGGGCGGAACGCATAGCGGTTCCGCCGAATGTGTTTCAGTTGTGGCGGAACGCCCCTGTGGGGCTTCCGCCCTACATCAACCACCCAACAATGCTTCCACCGCCGCAATATCCGCATGGGTCTCCGGATGGCGGCTGCCGCTATGCCGCGCGTTCTCGGGCAGCAAGATGATGTGTGTTTGCACACCGGATTCGCCGGTCAGGGTGTAGCTCGGCACGGTCTCTTCGTGGCCGCCCACTTGTACCCGCCATTCCCCGTCTTCGAATTCGATGTTGTGCTTGAGCAGGAACAACAGCACGGCTTTCGCATCGTCGCTGAACAGCATCAGGTTGATGTCTGACTGCGCGCCTGCCGTGCCGCTCAATACCGAGCCGGTCAGGTAGGGATGAAACTCCTCAAGCATACGCATGGTGGACAATGCTTCTTCGCGCAACAGGCGCAAAACCCCCGGATGACTTCCGCTTTGGTACAGGGTTCGAAAACTGCGCAGTGCGACATCGATCTCGTCATTGCTGGGCAGATGCTGCGTGTCGCTCGCCCCCAGTTGTTTGGCAGCCTTGCGTTTGGCATGGGCGTGATCGGTGATGCCGCCTTCGGCCATCAATTTGGCGGCCTGATGCGCAAGTTGTTCGCGCATCAGGTCACGCTTCTGAGTATGTCTCTGGGTGTGTTCTTTGGCCATGTGGTGGGTCAGAGTAGCTGGTCCTTGACGCTTTCCGCCGGTTTCATTTCTTCAGTGGGGGCAGGCAGGGTCCGTTCAGACGGCACGTTCTCCTGATAGAAATACTCGATGCGCGAGCTGTTTTCATCACGGTATCCTTCTTCATTGATGTGCAACGCAACCATGTTATTCGGCATCGTGTAAACAGCCTGCGGCACATCTTTGAGCATCTTTTCCATGTAGCTCATCCAGATCGGCAAGGCTGCCCCGCCGCCGGTTTCCTTGTCACCCAGACTGCGCGGCTGATCGTATCCCATCCAAGCTATGCCGGCCACGGTCGGATGAAAGCCGCAAAACCAGGCATCTATCGTGTCATTGGTGGTTCCGGTCTTGCCGGCCAGATCCTGACGACCTAGCTGCATGGCACGAAAGGCAGTGCCATGTTTGACCACATCCTGGAGCATGCTGACCATGGTGTAGGCATTGCGCACATCGATGACTTGTTTCGCGTTGCTGCCCGCCACTTCAGGAGCAGCTTTGCTGAGTATGTTTCCCTGCGCATCTTCGATGCGTTCGATGAAGTAAGGTGTGACGAGAAACCCGCCGTTGGCAAGCACAGAATAGCCTGTCAGCATTTGCATGGGTGTCACAGAGCCCGCCCCCAGAGCCATGGTAAGGTAGGGCGGCTGTCTGGTCACGTCGAAGCCGAATTGGGAGATGTAGTCCCGGGCATATTGTGGGGTGATGGACTGCAGGATGCGAATTGAAACCAGATTCTTGGATTTGAGCAAAGCCTGGCGCATACGCATCGGGCCTTCGAATGTTCCATCGTAGTTCTTCGGTTCCCAGGGTTCGTTGCCGGTCTGCTTGGCATCGAAGATCAACGGGGCGTCATTGATCACGGTGGCGGGAGTGAAGCCTTTTTCCAGCGCGGCAGAATATATGAAAGGCTTGAAACTCGACCCCGGCTGCCGCCATGCCTGGGTGATGTGATTGAACTGATTGTTGTTGAAGTCAAAGCCGCCAACCAGCGAGTAGATTGCACCATCGCGTGGATTCGCGGAAACAAAGGCGGCTTCGACTTGCGGAAGCTGGCTTATTTGCCAAACACCTGATGCATCCTTTTGTAGTCTTATCAGTGAACCCACGTTGATGCGCTGGTTCATCGCAACCTTTTTGCTCAATGCCTGCTGAACGAAGAGCAGCGCATCGTCGGTGATTTCGGCGATTTCACCGCCCCTGCAATACGCACGTATCATCTTGGGTGATGCTTCCAGAACTACGGCAGGGATCAAGTCGTCGCCGTCAGTGACATCCAGCAGCGCTTCCTCCAACTGTTCTGCGCTGTAACTGGCACTGGAACTGCCGGATGGTAAATCGATAAACCCTTCCGGGCCGCGGTAGCCGTGGCGACGGTCATATTCGAGTACGCCCTTGCGCACAGCCTGGTATGCGGCGAGTTGGTCCCGTTGGCGAACAGTGGTGTAAACCCTGAAACCCTGCGTGTAGGCATCCTCCTGAAATTTTTCATAAACAGTCTGCCTGACCATTTCCGAGAAATAATCCGACTTGACGCCGAACTCCTGACTACCACGCATCGCCACGATGGGTTGCTGTTGGGCGAATTGAAATTGCTCATCATCGATGAAATGCAGATCGTGCATACGGCGCAAAACGTAAAGTTGACGAACCTTGGCGCGTTGCGGGTTGACCACTGGATTGTACAAAGAAGGTGCTTTGGGCAACCCTGCCAGCACGGATGCTTCGGCAAGTGTGACCTGGCTCAGAGGTTTACCGAAGTAAACCTGTGCTGCAGCTGCAAAACCGTATGCACGTTGCCCCAGAAAAATCTGGTTGATGTAAAGCTGCAGGATCTCGTCTTTAGTCAAGTTGTGTTCGATTTTGAAAGTGAGCAGCACCTCGTTGAACTTGCGAGTAATGGTCTTTTCCCTGGAAAGGAAAAAATTGCGGGCGACCTGCATCGTGATAGTGCTGGCTCCTTGCTTCACACCTCCGGAAGTGAAGTTGGAGATTGCCGCGCGCAGCACCCCCATGTAATCCACGCCGCCGTGCTCGTAGAATCTGTCATCTTCAGCGGCAAGAATGGCTTGCTTCATTACCTCGGGGACTTCAGAGATTTTGACCAGTGCGCGGCGCTCCTCTCCGAATTCACCGAGCAACGCACCCTCCGCACTGTATATGCGCAGCGGGATTTTGGGACGATAGTCGGTGAGCACCTCCAGTGAAGGCAAACCCGGGTAAGCCAACAGGACTGCCATTCCCAGCAGTATTGCAGGAAACAAAAGCAAGGCTAATGTGATGAGAGCAGGCAAGAACCAGGGGCGAGAAGGCATTTACTTTGTCCGGAAATTGTTATCAATAGTTATGGCGGGTGAAATTATATCGACTCTTTGGCTATAAATAACCCCCAGAAATAGCTTTACAGGATTTATAGTTATTGCTAGGATTTAAACTACTTTATACGAATAACGCGCTAACCGGCATATGATTAAAGTAAATTTCGACATACCACTGGACTTTTTGCGAGCTTCGACACCGCCCTTGATCGGTGTCGACATCAGTTCGTCATCGGTCAAAATGGTCGAGTTGAGCGAGTCACCAAAAAAGGGTGGCTATGTCGTTGAGCGATACACCATAGAGTTGTTACCTAAAGATGCCGTGAGTGACGGTAACATAAATAATCTTGATGCTGTTTCTGAAACCCTGTCGCGGGCGTGGAAGCGTATGGGTACCCGCATCAGGAACGTGAGTCTGGCGCTTCCATCAGCAGCGGTGATCACCAAAAAGATACTCTTGCCTGCCGGTATGCGCGAAGAGGACTTGGAATTTCAAGTTGAGACCGAAGCTAATCAGTACATTCCGTTCGCATTGGAAGAAGTTAATCTCGATTTTCAGGTGATCGGGCCGGCTCCCGGCAACACCGAGGAGGTGGAGGTCTTGCTGGCCGCCTCGCGCAAAGCGAACGTAGAGGATCGTGTAGCAGCTTGCCAGGCTTCAGGGCTTAAACCGGTGGTCGTGGACGTCGAGCCTTTTGCGGCCGAGATAGCTTTCGAACAGATTCGCGCCCAGTTACCCGAAGGCGCGCTGGATAAATGTGTGGCTCTGGTCGATATCGGCGCCACTGTGATGAACGTCAATGTGCTGCGTAATGGGCAGTCGGTTTATTCGAGAGACCAGCAAGTGGGTGGTGAACAATTGACCCGGCAGATCCAGGCAGTGTTCGGTTTGTCTGCAGAGGAAGCCGAGGCAGGCAAACGCAATGGCGGACTACCCGATAACTATGAGAGTGATGT
>JBDTPM010000118.1:0-4313 GCA_039932695.1 Gallionella sp.
GCGTCTGATAGACCAGTTGGTGGCGTTGTACGCGGCTCTTGCCAACAAATGCCTCGCTGACGATAACCGCCTCGAAATGGGTGCCATCATCGCCCACCACGCTTAAATGCTCGGTCGCCATGCCTTGCGCGATGTTGAGTCGTATGCTTTCCGGAGTGACCATGGGCTAATCCATTATTCGTTAATCTTAATCAAGGGGCGGCTCTGCCTTGTATCAGCTGCGGCAAGTCGCGCTGCGTTATGTCGAACGATTCAAACCGATTGCTGTGGCAGCAGCTCGTCCACTCCATACAATCGCGCGAGGCTCAACAGATTCTCAGGCAAACCCGCTACGCGCAATAACCGTTCACCTTGCTGCGCGGCCCTGGCCCAGCCCAGCAACATGCCGACTGCTGCGGAGTCGACCGACTCGACCCCGGAAAAATCCACCTGCAGATCGTCGCCAGCCAGACGCTGCATGCCGGTCGCAAACCAGGCCGGAACGGTTTCCATATTCAGATGGCCCTGCAACGCCATCCAGTCTTCACCGCGCTGGCTCACTTCGCTCTCACTTTGCTCAAATCTCCATCAGCCTTGATGTTCTTGTCGGCCAGTGTCTTGATCAGACCGTCTATCCCGCTTTCCTTGATCTGTGTGGTGAACGTGCCGCGATAGCTCATCACCATGCTGACCCCTTCTATGGATATGTCATATGCCTTCCAGCCGTCCGCGCCCTTCTTCAATTCATAATCGACCGGGATAGCCGGTGAGCCGGGCTTGATGATCAACGTCTTGACGGTGGCCTCGGTGTCATCATCCACCGCCAATTTGAACGGCTTCACTTCCACGACCTGATCGCGATACACGGTGAACACCTTGGTATAGGTGCGCACCAGCATGTTGCGGAATTCGGTCACCAGCGACTGCTTCTGCTCGGGTGTCGCGGTACGCCAGTGTTTGCCGACCGCCAATTGTGTCATGCGCGCGAAATCGAAATGCGGCAGCACCTTGGAGTCGACCAGCGCCTGGATCTTTTTCGGATCGCCCGCCTGGATATCCTTGTCCTGCTTGATGATCGCAATGACATCCTGAACCGTGCTTCTGATCAGCACGTCGGGCGCGATCACTTCCGCCTGTGCCGCGACTGCGGCGCAGCACATCGATATCAGCAGAATCGCCTTCTTCAATACCGTCATGTGATTCCTCATTTCTTTGCGGGTTCTTCGGCCTTGTTATAGATGAATTTTCCGATCAGGTCTTCCAGCACCGCGGCCGATTGGGTCTTCTTGATGACATCCCCGTTCTTGAGCATCTCGCTGTCACCGCCGGGCATCAGACCGATGTACTGTTCGCCCAGCAAACCGGAGGTCAGGATATTGGCGAAAGTATCCTTCGGAAACTGATAGCGTTTATCCAGACTGATCTCCACTTTGGCCTCGTAGCGTTCCGTATCAAGCGTGATGCCGGTCACGCGCCCGACCAGCACCCCGGCGCTCTTGATCGAAGCCTTGGGCTTCAACCCGCCGATATTGGTGAAATAAGCATGCACCTGATAAGCATCAGACACGTTGTAGGTTCCAAGATTCCCGACCTTCATCGCCAGCATCACCAGCGCGCCGATACCTGCCACCACGAACATTCCCACCCACAAGTCCAGCGTAGTGCGTTCCATAATTCAATTCCCTCTAAACATGATTGCGGTCAAAACGAAATCCAGCATCAGGATCGCCAGCGACGAAGTCACCACGGTACGGGTGGTCGCGCCCGACACGCCTTCCGCGGTGGGCGGCGCGTCGTAACCTTCGAACAACGCGATCACCGTCACCACGGTCCCGAATACGAAACTCTTGATCACACCGTTCAATATGTCCTCGCGAAAATCCACTGCCGCCTGCATCTGCGACCAGAATGAGCCTTCGTCGACACCGATCTGTACCACTCCGACGAAATAGCCGCCGAATATACCTGCCGCACTGAACATCGCAGCGAGCAACGGCATCGAGATCACGCCGGCCCAGAACCGCGGCGCAACGATGCGCGCGATCGGATTCACCGCCATCATCTCCATCGCCGAGATCTGCTCGGTCGCCTTCATCAGGCCGATCTCCGCGGTCATCGCCGAGCCGGCACGGCTGGCGAACAGCAATGCCGCCACCACCGGCCCCAGCTCGCGCACCAGGCCCAGCGCCACCATCACGCCGAGCGCCGACTCCGAACCATAACGCTGGAGCGTTTCATATCCCTGCAAACCCAGCACCATGCCGACGAACAGTCCCGCCACGATGATGATGATCAGCGACATCACGCCGGTGGAAAACAACTCCTTGATGATCAGGTGAAAACGCCGGAAACTGCTGCCCGAATACAACAACGTCAGCACAAAGAAGCGCGTAGCCATGCCGATGCGCCACACTGCATTGATGGCGCGATGACCGATTATCCTGATCGTATTGCTTGCAGACATATCTAATTACCTCTGATCAAGCCCGCAGATCCAGATCCAGACGATAATCCCGCCCGGGATAATGGAACGGCACCGGACCATCTTTTTCACCATGCACGAACTGGTGTACATAATCCTTGTCCGAGGCGCGGATCTGGTCAGGCGTTCCGTCCGCCACGATCACGCCGTCCGCCATGAAGTAAACGTGGTCCACGATCTTCATCGACTCCTGCACGTCATGGGTGACCACGATCGAGGTCGCACCCAGCGCGTCATTCAGGCGACGGATCAAGTCCCCGACCACCGTCAGCGAGATCGGGTCAAGTCCGGCGAACGGCTCGTCATACATGATCAGCATCGGGTCGAGTGCCACTGTGCGCGCCAGCGCCACGCGCCGCGCCATGCCGCCGGACAGCTCGGATGGCATCAGCTTATGCGTCCCGCGCAGTCCCACCGCATGCAACTTCATCAACACCAGGTCATGAATCAGATTTTCCGGCAGCTCGGTGTGTTCGCGCATCTGGAACGCCACATTGTCGAACACAGTCATATCGGTGAACAGCGCACCAAACTGGAACAGCATGCCCATCTTGCGCCGCATCGCGTATAACCCATCCTGATCCAGATCGTGTATCACCTGCCCGTCCACCTTGACGTAACCCTTGGTAGGCTTGAGTGATCCGCCGATATGGCGCAGCAGCGTGGTCTTTCCGCAACCGCTCAATCCCATGATGGCGATCAGGCTCCCTTTCGGAATGGTCATGTTGATGCCTTCCAGAATGGGCCGCTTACCGTAGGCAAAATTTAGATCGCGAATTTCGACCAGTGTTGGTGCAGACAAAATTAAAACCCTGAAAATCAAGATGGCGCATTCTAAACTACGCGCCGGCATTTCCCAACTCATTCCGGTAAAGTTGTGAAACGTGAAAGGTGAAAGGTGAAACGTAAAAAAGCCGTTTCTTCGTTTCACCTTTCACCTTTCACCTTTCACGCCTCCCCCGTTCCCCTTGAGCTTACGCCCGCTTGCCGTTATGCTCATCACTATATGCCTACCCCGATGAGCTCAAGTTGAACACCCTTACGACTCCACCCGACCTGCTGATCGTTGATGACGACTCACTGATACGCGAAGGACTTGCGATGGCTTTGGGCAGCGACTTCAGAATACATCAGGCTGAGACGCGCGCTGCGGCGATCACTTTGTTGCGAGAATTGCCCGTTCCGCCGCAACTGGCCTTGGTCGATCTTGGGCTGCCACCCTTACCGCACCGGCCCGACGAAGGATTTCAACTGATCGCAGAATTACTGGCGCACGCACCAAAGCTGAAGATATTCGTCCTGACCGGGCAAAATGATCTAAGCAACGCGCGTCATGCGCGCGCACTGGGTGCGATCGATTTCATCGCCAAACCCTGTGCGCCGGAAAAGATCAGAGAATATCTTCACGATGCGCTGAAGATATCGCAAGGCAAACTTGATGAAACGCTTCCCCTTGCACAATCCAGAGACGAGAAGCAATTCGGCATCATCGGCCAAAGCGCCCGCATCAAGGTGCTGCGCGACCAGATCCTGTTGTATGCGGCCCTGCCTTTTCCGGTATTGATCGAGGGTGAGTCCGGCAGCGGCAAGGAACTGGTAGCCACTGCGATACAAAAAACCGGGCCGAATCCGGATGCTCCCTTCAAGGTGCTCAACTGCGCCGCAATCGCTCCGACTCTGATCGAACCGACCCTGTTCGGCTACAGCAAAGGTGCTTTCACCGGTGCCACCAGCTCACAATCGGGATTTTTTGAGGACGCCTCCGACGGCACGCTGTTCCTTGACGAGATCGGCGAGCTGCCGCTGGAACTCCAGACCAAATTGCTGCGGGTGCTGGAGAACGGCGAATATC
>JBDTPM010000119.1:0-5366 GCA_039932695.1 Gallionella sp.
ACTAACCCAGCAAAAGACGCTGGGCAAGTCATTGGTTATAGCCATTCGACTAAGCCCGCAAGCGGGCAAGTCGCAGGTTATCCCCCGCAAGCGGGCAACCCTCACCCAAACCCTCTCCCAGAGGGAGAGGGATCGATCGCCCTTTCCCCCTCTGGGGGGAAGTTGGATAGAGGGCTGGGGACGAACGACCGCTGCGCGAGCCTCTCATTCTTTCTTGCCGATGAAAACGAGACCATCGCGTTGGCTCGTCGCGTTGCCGCGCATCTTAAACCCGGCATGGTCATATATCTTCATGGCGATCTGGGTGCAGGAAAAACCACACTTGTGCGCGGTGTGCTGGGTGCGCTGGGTTATCCCGGCCGGGTGAAAAGTCCTACCTACACACTGGTTGAACCTTACCATGTCGCTGGGTTAGACTTACGTCACTTCGATCTGTATCGTCTGCACGACGAGCAAGAGTGGGAGTCGGCCGGCTTCCGGGACGAGTTTGACAGACACAATATATTTCTGATCGAGTGGCCGGAAAAAGCTCGAAACTTCATTCCCCGGGCCGATGTCGAAATAGACTTCGAAATTTTGCCGCAAGGTCGCCAGGCAGGAATTCATGCCAATACAGAAATGGGTAAGCAATGCTTAGAGCAGTTGTAAATGCCCTGTTGCACTCGCAAGCGCCGGCTTTGCTGGCGACTTGCGGCCTTCGCCTCGTTGCAACCAGCCTTACGCTGATGCTACTGTCACCACAGGCTTATGCCGGCATTGCCATCAATTCAACACGCGTCTGGCCCGCTCAGGATTACACACGTCTGACGCTCGAATCAAATAATTCCATCCGCCATAACATGTTCAGCTTGAGCAATCCGGATCGTTTGGTAATAGACCTGGAGAAAGTTGACATCAATGACTCGCTTAATGAGCTTGCAACCAGAATCAGCGACAGTGATCCCTATATCAAGAGCGTGCGCGTCGGGCGTTACAAACCAGGCGTAGTAAGGCTGGTGCTGGACTTGAAGACCGGGGTAAAGCCGCAACTATTCGACCTCAAGCCGGTCGGCGAATATGGCTATCGTCTGGTACTGGACGTGTATCCCGCTCATCCGGTCGACCCATTGATGGCTTTGCTCGAACAGACCGAATCCCGCATCCCCGAATCCTCAGCCTCACCCGACGCGATCGGGAAATCCGCAGACAAATTAACTGCCGACGATAAACTACTGTTGGCGCAGAGTTTGAATATCGGCAAAATCGACACTTCACCATCTGCCATACCCGCATTACCCGATACGCAAGAGTTGCGGGCACGCACCCTGATCATCGCGATCGACGCAGGGCACGGGGGAGAAGACCCGGGAGCGCGCGGAAGACATGGCTCCCGGGAGAAAAACGTCACACTGGCGATCGCACGCAAAGTCAAAACCCTGATCGATGACACACCGAATATGCGGGGTGTATTGATCCGCGATGGGGATTATTTCATTCCGCTGATCGGTCGTGTCGCCAAAGCGCGCAAAGTAAAAGCGGATCTATTCATTTCCATCCATGCAGATGCATTCATCAAGCCCAAAGCGCGGGGCTCATCGGTGTTTGCCCTTTCCGAGCACGGCGCGACCAGTACTGCTGCGCGCTGGCTGGCAAAGAAGGAAAATGAAGCGGACTTGATCGGCGGAGTGAATATCGCTGTGAAAGACCCTTATCTCGCGCGTACCTTGCTCGACCTCTCGCAGACCGCATCCATCAACGACAGCATGAAGCTCGCCAAACATGTGCTGAATGAACTGGGAGGCATCAGCGACCTGCATCGCGGCAGGGTCGAGCAGGCCGGTTTCGCAGTGCTGAAATCCCCGGACATCCCGTCCATCCTGGTCGAAACCGCTTTTATCAGCAATCCCAGCGAAGAGCGCCGATTGAATGACGAGGGTTATCAGATGAAGCTCGCGAATGCGATCCTGGGTGGCATCAAGCGCTATTTTGCGCAGAATCCCGCGCTATCCAAACCTAGAATCGCGCAAGCCGAGTTCTAGGGGAATACTCCAGTCGACAGATAGCGGTCGCCGCGATCACAGACGATGAATGCGATCACCGCATTTTCGACTTGTTGAGAGATACGCAATGCGACGCTCAGTGCGCCGCCGGAAGAGATGCCGCAGAAGATACCTTCCTCGCGCGCCAGCCGGCGCGTCATTTCCTCGGCATCAGGTTGGTTCACATACTCCAGACGGTCGACGCTCTTTCCGTTGTAGATCTTCGGCAGATAGGCTTGCGGCCATTTTCGGATGCCGGGAATCTGCGCACCCTCTTCCGGTTGCACGCCGATGATCTGGATTTTACTATCCTGTTCCTTGAAGAACCGCGAACATCCCATGATGGTTCCGGTGGTGCCCATGCTGCTGATGAAGTGGGTGAGTTTGCCGTGAGTGTCGCGCCAAATTTCCGGCGCGGTGCCCTCGTAATGCGCGAGCGGATTATCCGGGTTGGCAAACTGATCCAGGATGATGCCCTTGCCTTCGTCGCGCAATTTTTCCGCCGTGTCGCGCGCCAATTCCATGCTGCCCTCTTTCGCGGTCAGCACCAGTTCCGCTCCGAACGCGCTCATGGTCTGGCGACGCTCCACGCTCTGATTCTCCGGCATCACCAATATCATCCGGTAGCCGCGCATCGCCGCCGCCATCGCCATCGCGATACCGGTATTGCCGCTGGTCGCCTCGATCAAAGTATCGCCCGGCCTGATGTCGCCGCGCTGTTCGGCGTGAACTATCATCGATAATGCGGGCCGGTCCTTCACCGAGCCGGCGGGATTATTACCCTCCAGCTTGGCCAGCAATACGTTGCTGGTATTGCCGGGGATGCGCTTGAGTCGCACCAGCGGCGTGTTGCCAACGAAATTCTCTATGGATGGATACATCGTTCGTTCCCTGCCAACCTGGCGCTACTCTAAGAAACCGCCTTCAGCATCTGCTCCACATACCTTGCCACGCCTTGCTCAACGCTCAGGAACGGTTCGGTATAGCCGCTGTTGCGCAATGCGCTGATGTCGGCCTGGGTGTAGCTTTGATACTTTCCGCGCAATTGATCGGGGAAAGGGATATAGCTGATCATCCCTTGCTGTAGCAGTTCGGCAATACTCAATGCGGGTTTGCCTTCGGCAATGCGCAAAGTGTTGATGGTCGCCACCGCCACGTCGTTGAAGCTTTGGGCTTGCCCGGTACCGAGATTGAAAATGCCCGACTTATGAGGATTGTCGAGGAAATACATGTTCACCTTGACTACGTCTTCGATCGAGACAAAATCGCGCAACTGACCCCCGTTGGGATATCCGTCGCAACCCTCGAACAATTTCACTTTTCCGTCGGCGCGAAACTGGTTGAAGAAGTGATAGGCAACCGAAGCCATCCGGCCTTTGTGCTGCTCCCGCGATCCATACACGTTGAAGTAGCGCAAGCCGACTATTTGCGCGTTGCGCTTGTGCCAGCGCCGCCGCACGATCTGGTCAAACAGGAATTTTGAATAGGCATACACGTTCAGCGGGGCTTCGCATTCGCGGCTTTCCCTGAACGAACTGCCGCCACCGTATACCGAAGCTGACGAGGCATACAGGAACGGCACTTCTTCATTCTGGCAGTAGTTCAGCAACTCCAAAGTGTACTGGTAGTTGTTCTCCATCATGTAACGGCCATCAGTCTCCATGGTGTCGGAACACGCACCCTGATGCAGAACTGCGCTGACCAGCCCGTCGAAAAAGCCATCCTGCAATTTTTCCAGGAAGTCTTCCTTGTCCAGATAATCAGCGATCTCGCAATCCACGAGATTCCTGAACTTGTCGGCATTCTTCAGATTATCCACCGCGATGATGTTGTTCTCACCGCGCTCATTGAGCGCCTTGACCAGGTTGGAACCGATGAACCCGGCTGCGCCGGTGACGATGTAGTACATGACACCCCCCTCAAGAAATTCAACCGTAAGGGCACGAATTAACCAGCGACTTGGCTGGCGTTAACCAATGACTTGATTGGCGTAGTTTGCCAACTTAGTCAGATGGCTATGCAAAGCCATCGCACCCTTCTTTTGTTGTTCATTAGGCGCAATGAATTGCGCCCCTACAATCCCATATCCTGCACGATTTCTTCCCGGCTGACCACTGCCGTACCCAATTTACCCACCACGATGCCCGCCGCACGATTGGCGATGTGCATCGCGTCTGGCAACTCTGAGCCGCTGGCAAGCATCACCGCCAGCGTCGCGATCACGGTATCGCCTGCACCGCTGACATCGAATACTTCGCGCGTTTGCGTGGGCTCATGCAGCACTTCATTGGCCCGATACAGGCTCATCCCGTCCTCGCTGCGCGTAACCAGCAGTGCATCGAGTTGCAAGTCTTTGCGCAACTTCTCTGCCTTCAGGTTGAGTTCAGCTTCAGTCTTCCAACTGCCCGCCACTTCGCGAAACTCGCTGCGATTCGGAGTGAGCAAGGTCGCGCCACGATAACGGGCGTAATCATCGCCCTTCGGATCGACCAGAACCGGTTTGCCCGCGGCCCGCGCCGATCCGATCATTTCGGCGATATGGGTCAGTCCGCCCTTGCCGTAATCGGACAGGATCACCACATCCGCCAACGGCATCTGTACGCGAAAATCCTCCAACGCCGCATGCAGCACTTCGTGGCTGGGCGAAGTTTCAAAATCGATGCGCAGCAACTGCTGGTGACGCGCGATCGCGCGCAACTTGATGATGGTGGAGATGGAATCATCGCTATGCAGCAGCGCATTAAGATTCTGATGTTCACCAAGCAACTTCGCTAGGCATGCGCCGGCCTCATCATTGCCGATAACCGACAGCAGGGTCGATTGCGCACCGAGAGCAACAATGTTGCGCGCCACGTTGGCAGCACCACCGGGGCGCTCTTCGACACGCGCCACTTTGAGCACCGGTACCGGGGCTTCGGGCGAAATGCGATCGACATCGCCGAACCAGTAACGATCCAGCATCACATCGCCGACCACCAGAATTTTTGCGCCAGCAAAGTTTGGCAACATCGTCATGACGAAACTCCGATCTGTTGATTGATATCAAGCAGGGCCTGTAACGGATCCGCCGCCTGGGTGATCGGGCGCCCGATCACCAGATAACTGGAACCGGCTTGCAGCGCGGCTTGCGGGGTCATCACCCGCGACTGGTCATCATTGCCAGCCTGAGCCGGACGTATCCCCGGCGTCACCAGACAAAATTCGCTGCCGCATTGTCTGCGCAGCAGCGCGGCTTCCTGTGCAGAACATACCACGCCATCCAGTCCGCTGTCGCGTGCCAGCGTCGCCAGTCGCAGCACCATCTCTGCTGGCGTGGCAGCGATACCGATATCGGTGAGATCTTCCTGC
>JBDTPM010000120.1:0-5130 GCA_039932695.1 Gallionella sp.
CGATTGAGGCATGGACTTCAGATCGGGTGCGGATGTGCAGCCGCCGAAAGCAATGGTGGCGAGGATAATAAATATCAGGTGTCGCTTCGTCATTTTCATTCCTAGGTTGGGTTCCATGTCGACCGCAAGGATACACCAAAGAGAAATTCGTGTGCAACCACTGGCTCGGCTATGATGGACGGTGTTGTCAGGATTTGCAGCAAGCTTGTCTATTGTGATAATATTTTTTCGTTTTTACCAAATCAAGCGAGCGCACCCTGCGCACCGCAAGTAAACCTGTCGAAACAAGCGAGGCCATAATGTTCATGTATTCATCTCCATCAATGTCTCAAGTTAACCTGGATCACCATCGTGTCAAGACAGAAAAAAGCGTTGAAACTGGTCGGGCCGACTTGCTGATCAATGGCTTACGTTATGTCGCAATGCTGCTGCTGCTGCTGTGCAGCTGGAATGCTGCAATGGCCGGTGATCGTGGAACGAAGTCCGATAAGGTGACACGCAAGGGAGCTGATATATTCAAGCATTATTGTTCGGTTTGCCACGGTGACAAAGGGAACGGACAAAGCCGGGCAAGGGGTAGTTTTGCAGTGCCTCCGCGAGATTACACCACGCCTGAGGCTGCCATCGAATTGTCGCGCGATCGGATGATCCACTCCGTCACCTATGGGCGCCCGGGTACCGCGATGATCGCCTGGGGAACCGAACTTACCGCGGCGGAAGTCGAAGGGGTGGTAGATTACATCCGTGCGACGTTCATGCGGCTGGGCGACAGCTCTGCTCCACACGCCAGGCCGAGCGACAAACTCATGGCTAGCCGTGGAGGGGTGCTGTACATGCAGGCCTGCGCGATGTGCCACGGCGACACGGGCAAACGCATGACATCGGGCAGAATGCAGCCACCGCCTACTGATTTCACCTTACCCAAGGCTGCCTCAGAGTTGACCAACAAGCGCATGATTGCTTCCATCACCAATGGTCGGCCGGGTACCGCGATGAAGAGCTATGGCAGCGAGTTCAGCAAGGCCGATATCGAGGCGATGACAGAGTTTATCCGCGCGGCTTTCATGTCTGACGCCAAGCCAAAGAAATAAATCATGGGCAAAATAGTGATCGTTGTCCTGCTGTCTGCTTTGGTTGCCGTGCCTTCCACTGTCTTTGCTGAAACGAATCCGAAATTTGGTAAACTGAATCCGGTTGTTTCTGCCCCGAAGCCGGCTGCTGCAGATATGTCTTTGCCTATGCCTCAAGGGCTCAAGGGTGATCCGGATAAAGGACGCGATTTCTACATGCAGAACTGCTTCACCTGTCACGGCGTGACCGGGGCAGGAGATGGTCCGCGTGCTTACTTCATCAATCCTGTGCCGCGCGATTTTTTGCTTGAGACTTCGCGCCAGTACCTGAATCGGCCGGCCTTGTTCTCGGCTATTTCCAAAGGCCGGACCGGCAGCGAGATGCCGGCATGGGGCAAGGTGCTGAGCGATCAGGAGATCGCCAATGTCGCCGAATATGTGTTTCAGAATTTCATTCGAGCCGGCAAGAAGGGAACGGGAAGCGGCGGTAAATGAGAAGTATCGCCCTGCTGGTCGCAGCGACGGCACTTTTGAGCGGCTGTTTTGAACCGTCGTCACAGCCGACCGGTACTGCCGAGACCGCAAAGCTCCCATCCGCAGTATCCCAGCCCGCCTCCCCGGTGGTCGAAGCGACTGGCGCTCGGATCGAGCTGGGCAGACGCATTTACAATTTTCGCTGCTACTATTGCCACGGCTACTCCGGCAACGCCCGCACGTTGGCGGCCACGCTACTCACTCCCAAACCTGTGGATTTCACCAGCATCGCGCCGGATGTGCTGGGGCGGGAACGCATGTTGCACTCCATTCAGTTCGGCAGGCCGGGAACGGCCATGATGAGTTTTGCCAGCGTGTTGCAGCCGCACGAGATCGCCGCGGTGGCGGATTTCATACGGCAGGAATTCATGATCTCGAAGCGCGAGAACACCCGCTACCATACCGAAGCCAACGGTTGGATCAACCACGAGCGCTACGCTGCGGCTTTCCCCTTTGCCCGCGGCGAGATCGCGCTGGATACGCCCTGGGATCAGCTCACCCCGCAACAGGCCGGAGGAAAAAGACTGTTCATGTCCAGCTGCATAAGTTGCCACGACCGTGCCCGGGTCAACAACCCGGATGTGATTTGGGAAACGCGCCCGGTATCCTATCCGCGCAACCAGTATTCACCGGGGGAAAACTCACCGTCTGAACAGAGCGGCAGCACGAATCCCCGGAGCAAATCATCGCTGGATGCGATGAGCAGCGCCAGTCCCTATCTTCTGCACGACCGTGTGCCGGTAATTGCCGGACTGTCTGCTACGGAGCGCCGCGGCGAAAAGCTGTTCCAGCAGAATTGCGCGTTCTGTCATGCCGCCGATGGAACCGCGCGCAACTGGATCGGCAGCTTCATGGAACCCCATCCGCGTGACCTGACCAGCGCCAAAGCCATGTCCGGCATGACCAGGTCGCGCCTGAGCAAGGTGATACACGAGGGTCTGCCCGGCACGTCGATGCCGGCGTGGAAATCGGTATTGTCCGAGCAGCAGGTGGAAGATGTCATTGCCTATGTGGGGCGCGCCTTTCATCCCCTTACACCGGAACCATGATGCTGAAAATATATAACACGCTGGCGCGTGACAAACAGGAATTCGTCCCCATCAAACCTGGCAAGGTCGGCATGTATGTGTGCGGCATGACTGTCTACGACTATTGCCACCTCGGCCATGCACGCGTACTGGTGGTGTTCGACATGGCGTATCGCTGGCTCAAGGCCAGCGGTTTTGAGGTGAACTATGTGCGCAACATCACCGACATCGACGACAAGATCATCAAGCGCGCGGCGGAGAACGGCGAGTCCATCCACGCACTTACGGCACGCTTCATCGCCGCGATGCACGAGGATGCCGACGCGCTGGGCGTGCAGCACCCCGACCATGAGCCGCGAGCCACACAATATGTGCCGGAGATGCTGGAGATGATTTCTCAACTGGAGAAGAACGGCCTGGCCTACCTTGCGGCGGATGGCGATGTGAATTTTGCGGTGCGCAAGTTTGACGGTTACGGAAAATTGTCCGGCAAGTCGCTGGAAGACCTGCGTGCCGGAGAGCGCGTCGAAGTGACGGACAACAAGAACGACCCGCTCGATTTCGTGTTGTGGAAACACGCCAAAGAACAGGAATCAGAAGAAGTGAAATGGGAATCCCCATGGGGCAAAGGTCGTCCCGGCTGGCATATCGAATGTTCGGCGATGGGCTCCAAACTGCTCGGATCACATTTCGACATACATGGCGGCGGCGCCGACCTGCAGTTCCCGCATCACGAGAACGAGATCGCGCAGAGCGAAGGCGCACAGCTTGTTGATGGCAAGCATGGGCTGTTCGTGAATTACTGGATGCACAACGGCTTCGTCAATGTGGACAAGGAGAAGATGTCCAAGAGCCTGGGCAACTTTTTCACGATACGTGAGGTGCTGAAGAAATACGATGCCGAGGTGGTGCGATTCTTCATCCTACGTGCTCATTACCGCAGCCCCTTGAATTATTCCGATGCGCATCTGGATGATGCGAAGGGCGCGCTGACACGGCTTTATACGGCACTGAAGAACTTATCCCCCCCATCCCCCCTTGTCAGGGGGGGGCAGGACTCCTCCCCTGATAAGGGGAGGCCGGGAGGGGTTGCAGTTGATTGGAACGAACCTCACGCCCAGCGCTTCAAGGCGGCGATGGATGATGACTTCAACACGCCGGAAGCTGTCGCGGTACTGTTTGATCTCGCCAATGAAGTGAATCGCACACGTTCAGTGCTGACAGCCGCGCAACTCAAGGCGCTGGGAGGTGTGTTGGGATTGCTGCAACATGACCCGCAAGAGTTTCTGCAAGGGGGAGTGAGGGAAGGTTTGAGTGAAGTTCAGATCAATGAACAGATCATCGCCCGTAACGATGCCAAACAAGCCAAGAACTACGCCGAGGCGGACCACATCCGCAAGGAACTCCTTGCGGCGGGCATCGTGCTGGAAGACAGTGCAGCCGGCACGACCTGGCGGCGCGCCTAGGGAAGCTTTCCTGCCGTGACCATGCGGTTGTATAGTATGTTGGGTGTTATCCAATCGACCAAGTCGTCGAAGCCGGATGTCTGGGCATGGCTTACGTACTTGCTATCACCGGCGCCATTGCTGTTATCCTTTTCGTCGAGGTTGCTGCCGACAGCCAATTGTGTACCCTGCCGGGTATATGCGCCAGCGCCGTTCTTGCCATGCGAGATGATAATTGCCGGCACGTTAGCAGTGACGGTCACGCCACCCGTTGCGGCCGAATTCACAGAATAAGCGCCGCAGGAACACAGTGCAAAGCTTGAGAAAGGTGGGTTGCTGGGTGGAGTGCATGCGAAAATGCTGGAGCAGCCTTGGCTGGTGTCAAAGCCAAAAGTATTCAAGATGATTGCATCGGCGAATTCGGGAGTAACACGGTAGGTAAAGCGATTCCCCCACCCATCGGTTTCACTTACTCCAAGTGTGGCCCAAGGTACCACTCCGGTTGAATTGGCGTATGTCGTGCATGTGCTGCGCTTGATGCCGGCGCCAGTCTGCCCCGAGATTATGGCCGGGTCGGCAGGACAGGGTAATTGGCCGTTTATAACGGCGTATCCGATCAGCGCTTCCTTGATCTCGTTCATCAGTTTGCGCGTTTCACTGGTGCGTTGCTGCTCCAATTGGGCAGTTATCGTGGGCACCAAGCCAGCCAGCAGCAGCGTGACAATGAACAACACCATCGCGAGCTCGACCAGAGTGAAGCCGCTATTCATTTTTTTCACAGTGGGCCTTTGTGATCCAGTCATGTTACGGTATCCATGTTGTGGTAAACCTGTAAAGCCGGTCCCGGTCTCCGGCTTGCGAGGTGGGTGTGACATAGAGATCGTTCGCATCGTCATTGTTTCCTGCGTCATCCAGATAATGGGTCAGATCAGTCGGCGTGCGCACCAGCGCACCGATCGGTGTGCCTGGCATGAAGAACAATGCGCGCACTCCCGAGACTCCATCCACGCTCAACGTGTTGTCAATGCAGCTGGTACAATTACTGGTGGGGGG
>JBDTPM010000121.1:0-3125 GCA_039932695.1 Gallionella sp.
TGCGCCGCTACGGTTTCCACGGCTTGTCGTATGAATTCCTGATGGGGGAGCTCGCGCGTCTCGGCGACCCGGCGGCAAGCAAGGGGCGCGTGATTCTCGCGCATCTTGGCAATGGCGCGAGCCTGGCAGCGGTGCGTGACGGCAAGAGCATCGATACCAGCATGAGCTTCACCCCGGCGGCGGGGCTGGTGATGAGCACCCGTTCCGGCGACGTTGATCCCGGCCTGGTTTCATATCTGTGGCGTAGCGAACAGATGACCGCAGCACAGTTCGACACAATGATGAACCACGAATCCGGGCTGCTCGGTGTATCGGAGACCAACTCCGACATGCGTGACTTGCTAGCACAGGAAACGCAGGATGTTCGGGCAGCTGAAGCGGTCGCGCTATTTTGCTACCAGGCCAAGAAATGGATAGGCGCATACGCAGCGACGCTGGGCGGACTGGATACCTTGGTGTTTGCGGGCGGTATCGGCGAGCACGCACAGGTGATACGTGCACGGATCTGCGAAGGTTTGGAGTTTCTTGGCATCGAAATCGAAGAAAGACAAAACGCGGCGAATGCGGGAGTCATTTCCACCGGGGACAGCCGGGTTGCGGTACGCGTCATCCACACGGATGAAGAGCTGACGATTGCACGTTCTGTGTGCAGAGTCATCGGGCTGGGCGTTGATGGCAAATGAATCATTAACACTGCAGGAGCATAAATCATCGATTGCCAAATGGCAGGTGATGGGTAACTTTATAAATGGAGAATGATGATGGATTATATAAACGGATGGATGCATGGTTCGATGGGCGGAGATGGGGGGATTTGGATGGTGGTCGGCGTTTTGGTAGTGGTGCTGCTGGTGGTCGTCATTGTTAACCAGATCAGGAAATGAAAACCAGTTTGGATAACCTGCGTTCTTGATTTCAGCCCACACTGGAAACCTAAGCTATGAAAACCAGCACCCTTACGCCGGAGCTGCTCCAATATATGGATGCCTATTGGCGCGCCGCCAATTATCTGTCGGTCGGTCAGATTTTTCTCTACGACAATCCACTGCTCAAGCGCCCGTTGACGCTCACGGATGTGAAGAAGATGCTACTGGGTCACTGGGGTACCACGCCCGGACAAAATTTTATTTATGTGCATCTGAACCGGGTTATAAAGAAATACGACCTGGACATGATCTATGTCTCCGGCCCCGGGCACGGCGGCCCGGCGGTGGTGGGTAACACTTACCTCGAGGGCACGTACAGCGAGATATATCCAAACATCAGCCAGGACGAGGCGGGGCTGCAAAAATTATTTCTGCAGTTCTCGTTTCCCGGCGGCATCCCCAGCCATGCCTCGCCGGAATGTCCAGGGTCTATTCATGAGGGCGGTGAGCTGGGCTATTCGCTCAGCCATTCTTTCGGCGCGGTATTCGACAATCCCGATCTGGTTGTTGCCTGTGTTGTTGGCGACGGCGAAGCGGAAACCGGGCCGCTGGCGACCGCATGGCACTCCAACAAATTTCTCGATCCGGCTACCGATGGAGCAGTGCTACCCATCCTGCATCTCAATGGCTACAAGATCGCCAACCCGACCATTCTTGCACGCATCACGCGCGAGGAACTGGAACAGTTGATGCGCGGCTACGGCTGGACACCGATCTTTGTCGAAGGGCACGAGCCTGCACTGATGCACGAGGCGATGGCCGCAGCACTTGACAATGCAATCGAGCAGATCAAAAAAATTCAGCAGGATGCGCGTAAAGATGGGACGTCAGAACGTCCGCGCTGGCCGATGATCGTTCTCAACTCACCCAAAGGCTGGACCGGCCCCAAGGTGGTTGATGGTCAGCAAATTGAAGGGACTTTCCGCGCACATCAGGTGCCGCTACACCCGCATAAAAATCCGGAACATCTCATGTTACTGGAAGACTGGATGCGAAGTTACCGTCCGCAGGAACTGTTCGATGCACAGGGAAAACTGAAAGCGGAACTGGCAGAAATCGCACCCAAGGGAGAGCGACGCATGGGTGCGAATCCTCACGCCAACGGCGGCATGCTGTTGCGTGACCTGCGCATGCCGGATTTTCGCAATTACGCGGCCGCTGTGCCGGTGCATGGCGCACCCGGCATAGGCGACACGCATGTGCTCGGCCCTTTCTTGCGCGATGTGGCGAAGCTGAATAACGAGCAGCGCAACTTCCGCGTGTTCGGACCGGACGAGACACTCTCCAACGGATTGGAAGCATTGTTCCAGGTGACCAACCGTCAATGGGAGGGAGCGACCGAGCCGAACGACGAATTCCTTGCGTCAGATGGCCGCGTGATGGAAATGCTCAGCGAACACCAGTGTGAAGGCTGGCTGGAAGGCTACCTGCTCACCGGGCGTCACGGTCTGTTTAACTGTTACGAGGCGTTCATTCACATCATCGATTCGATGTTCAACCAGCATGCGAAGTGGCTGAAGATCACCGCTCACTTGCCGTGGCGGCGCAAGATCGCGTCGCTGAATTATCTGCTCGCCTCACATGTCTGGCGCCAGGATCACAACGGCTTCACCCATCAGGATCCCGGATTCATCGACCATGTGGTGAACAAGAAGGCCGAGGTCGTGCGGGTTTACTTTCCGCCGGATGCAAACTGCCTGCTGTCGGTGATGGACCACTGCCTGCGCAGCCGCCATTACGTCAACGTCGTGGTCGCGGGCAAACACCCGGCGCCGCAATGGTTGACGATGGACGCTGCGGTCAAGCATTGCACCGGGGGCATCGGCATCTGGCAGTGGGCCAGCAACGGCCTGGCCGTTGCGCCCGACGTGGTCATGGCCTGCTGCGGTGACGTGCCCACTTTGGAGACACTGGCCGCCGTCTCCATCTTGCGCGAGCATCTGCCCGAGCTGAAGATCCGCGTAGTCAATATCGTCGACCTGATGAAGCTGCAACCGCCCAGCGAGCACCCTCACGGCTTGAGCGACATGGATTTCGACGAGCTTTTCACCAGAGACAAGCCGGTCATCTTCGCCTACCATGCCTACCCGTGGCTGATCCACCGATTGACCTACCGCCGCACCAACCACCATAACATCCATGTGCGCGGCTACAAGGAAGAGGGCACCATCACCACGCCCTTCGACATGACGGTGCTGA
>JBDTPM010000122.1:0-1700 GCA_039932695.1 Gallionella sp.
GCCATGCCCGCGATGGCTGTTCGCGGGCATGGCCCGCTTCTACAATTACGCAATACGCATCAGATCATCCCGGGATCAAATCATGACAGGTCCGTGGTATTCATCATCGATATTGGCCTGCGTGGCTCCTGCGGAAATATTCGCCAGTTGCCGTTCGTGGTCTGATTGAACCTGCAACAAGGTCACGACACAGTCGCCGAGGCTGTTGTACTCGTCATGGCCGGTACCGTATTGCTCCGTCTCGGAATAGAAGAATTGGCAACGGTAGCGATCAACCGCCACTTTGCACACCACGAATTGCGCGCCGCGCTCAGCCCAATATATCGTGGGACATAAAGTCAGCTCCTCGGAAAGCGCATCGAGCTGCAGTTCGCTGTCTGCCAATTGCATGGGAACCAGCTTGCCGTAACGCTCAAACAGGGCGGAGACAGGTTTTTGTTCGGATTCGGTAAAGTCGGGTATGGCGGTCATGATGAAGTCCGTTCGACCACCCTCACCCCTGCCCTCTCCCATCGAGGGAGAGGGGATAAAATGTCAGAGTACGTATCAAGTTTGTGCCCAAGGCAGCCCATCAAAGCGCCATCCGTTGTGGGAATTCCGGTGATGCCCTTCATCCAGGTCGCCTTCAAATCCATGCAACACGTTATACACTTCTGTCAGTCCGGCTTTTTCCAAAGCCAACCCGGCATCCACTGAACGGCGACCGGAACGGCAGATCAACACCACGGGACGATTCGCGCTGGCGGCTTTTTTTACGTGCGAAACAAAATGGGGGTTGATGTCCCATTCCGGTCCGTCGACCCAGGGGATAAGAATGGAGCCTTTGGGATGACCGACAAACATGTGTTCCATCTCGCTGCGCACATCGATGAATACTGCTTCGGGGTTGGCCTGCAAGAATTCCAGAGTTTGTTTGGGTGTCAGGTGTTCCATGGTGTATCTCCCCGTAAGCGTTTCAGTCCGTCAATTATCCCAGATTGTTCTTCAGGTCGCTCACCTTCAACACTTATCCCCTCCCCCTGCAAGGGGGAAGGAACCAATGGGTTCTGATGAATAAATGTAATGGATTACAGCTGCTTGCCCGCGATGTCCTGCAACTTCTTCGGTTGAATGACGTGCCCGTCCAGACCGACTTGTTGCAGGCTGCCGCCGTAGATTCTCGAATGATTCTCCGTCTATACCGAAAGGACGGTTGGTCTGGCAGCCGACGTAGCCCGCGATCTTCATGCCATCCAGCGGCTTGATCACAGAGTCTTTCATGGCATCGAAGCCGATGTCCTCGACCAGCACTTCGACCATGTGGCGCGCCTTGACCGTGCCCTTGAAGTTGAGCCCTGCTTCCTTGAGCGCTTCATTGTTTCAACGTCACCGAGTAATCGCCGCGCTGACCGGTGACACCCTGCACCTCGGTCATCGTCATCACGCGCACATTGCGGCTGCCTTTCAGGTGGCGCAGGTTGATCTCCAGCCCGCAGGTGGGGTGGCACATCTTGGGGAAGTAGCAATACAGCAGCGCGGTGCGACCGCCCAGCGTCGCGCTGCGCTAGACGAGTATCACCTGCTTGCCGCATTCGGCGGCTTCCAGCGCCGCCGTCATGCCGCCTATCCCGCCTCCCACGACCAGGATGGTCTGGTTGGTTGCAATTGAACAACCCCGCGGCAAGACCGCGGGGTATTAAGCGGAAGTTTATGTTTGACTG
>JBDTPM010000123.1:0-4184 GCA_039932695.1 Gallionella sp.
CAGACACGTCTGCGCACTCCATAACAGCGCTGCACTCCATAATTTACGACATTCCAAATGAATAACCTCATCCTGCTGATCCTCTGCTTCACCGCCGGCATCCTGCTGCGCCGCTGGCGCCGGATGCCGGACAATGCGCCCGCCACGCTAAACGGTTTCATCATCCATGTCTCGTTGCCCGCGCTGACGTTGTTGTATATCCATCAGGTGAAGTTCTCCGGCGATATGGTGCTGGTCGCGCTGATGGGCTGGCTGCTGTTCGGGCTGTCGGCGGGATTTTTCTGGCTGATCGGGCGCTGGTTGAATCTGCCGCGTGCCACGGTTGGGGCGCTGATACTGGTCGGAGGCTTGGCCAATACCTCGTATTTCGGCCTGCCCATGGTCGAGGCGTATTACGGTGCAGAAGGATTGGCGACCGCGATCGTGGCCGACCAGTTGGGCTCGTTCCTGGCGCTCACGATCCTGGGTGTCACGGTGGCAGGGATTTATTCATCGGGAATCCCGACTGCGGGTGAGATCTTCAAGCGCATCGTGCAATTCCCGCCGTTCATTGCGCTGCTGATCGCCGTGTTGTTGATCCCGTTCGAGTATGCCGAATGGCTCACGGTATTGCTGAAACGATTGGGCGATACCCTGGCGCCGCTGGCGTTGCTGTCGGTCGGAATGCAACTGCACCCCGGTCACCTCGCGGGCAACGGGCGCAATCTGGCGATCGGCTTGCTGTTCAAACTGCTGCTTGCGCCGTTGCTGATCTTGGTGCTGTATGTGCCATTGTTCGGCGCGCACGGTCAGGCGATACAGGTGACGATCTTTGAAGCGGCGATGCCGTCGATGGTCACCGCTGCTATCATCGCGACCGAACATGATCTCGACCCGCCTTTGGCGAATCTGATGGTGGCGGTCGGCTTGATGATCTCATTCGCTACGCTGAGCATGTGGTGGTTCGTGATGCGCGGGATTTGACGGGTGTGCACTGACGGGGATAGGGTATGACTGCCAATATGGATAAGAACCTTCTGATAAAAGAGTTGCTCGCGTTCCTCCCCGCGAGCGCGGTGCTGTTCGATGCGGAGGATCTCAAGCCCTATGAGATGGACGGCTTGAGCGCTTACCGGCAGACGCCGATGATCGTCGCGATACCGGATACAGAAGAGCAGGTCGGGAAGATCCTGCGGATATGCCATGGGGCAGAAGTGCCGGTGGTCGCTCGCGGGGCCGGCACCGGACTGTCCGGCGGCGCGCTGCCTTTGGGTAACGGCGTGCTGATGTCGATGGCGCGCTTCAAGAAGATACTGCACATCGACCCGCTTGCACGGATCGCACGGGTACAGACCGGGGTGCGCAACCTGGCGATCTCGGAGGCGGTTGCGCAATACGGCCTGTATTACGCTCCCGACCCTTCCAGCCAGATCGCCTGCACTATCGGCGGAAACGTCGCGGAAAATTCCGGCGGTGTGCACTGTTTGAAATACGGCCTGACCGTCCACAATATCCTGAGTCTCAGGGTGCTGACGATGGCAGGCGAGGTGCTGGAGATCGGCGGCGGCGGACTGGACAGCGCGGGTTACGACCTGCTGGCATTGATGACCGGCAGCGAAGGCATGCTGGGCATCATCACCGAGATCACGGTGAAGCTGCTGGCCAAACCCGAGCGCGCGCAAGTGGTGATGGCGGCATACGATGATGTCAAAAAAGCCGGCGCGGCGGTGGGCGATATCATCGCCGCAGGCATCATTCCCGCCGGGTTGGAGATGATGGACAGTCTCGCGATCCGCGCTGCCGAGGATTTCGTGCATGCCGGTTATCCGCTCGACGCGGAAGCGATCTTGCTGTGCGAACTGGATGGCACCAACGAAGAGGTTTCCGAGGAGATCATGCGCGTGAATGACATCCTGCGGGCCAGCGGGGCGACTTCATTGCGCACCGCGCAGGATGATGCGGAACGGCTCAGATTATGGGCCGGGCGCAAGGCGGCGTTCCCGGCGGCAGGGCGGATATCACCGGATTATTACTGCATGGACGGGACCATACCGCGCAAGCAACTCCCGTTCGTGCTCTCGCGCATCAGAGAGATGTCGCTCGAGTATGGGCTGCGTGTCGCAAATGTATTCCACGCCGGAGACGGCAATCTGCATCCGCTGATCTTGTACGATGCCAACAAGCCCGGCGAGATGGAGCGGACCGAAGAGTTCGGCGGCAGGATACTGGAGCTGTGCGTGGAGGTGGGCGGAACCATCACCGGTGAACATGGCGTGGGGATGGAGAAGATCAACCAGATGTGCATCCAGTTCAAGGAAAAGGAATTGACCCTGTTCCACGCGATCAAGCATGCGTGGGATGAAAAAAGTCTGCTGAATCCCGGCAAGGCGGTGCCCACGCTGCAGCGCTGCGCGGAATTCGGCGCGATGCATGTGCATCATGGCGAGATCAAGTTCCCGGAATTGCCCAGATTCTAGGGGGATGGGATTGGGAGAATGAAAAATTGCCCGTCATTCCCGCGCAGGCGGGAATCCAGTGGGTTTAAACAAAATGCATTTTTGTCTTGCTGGATTCCCGCCTGCGCGGGAATGACGGTAGTCACGAATTAAGTATAGATCAATAATAATCTGGGCTAAATATATGAGACATTCAACGATAGCAATCGATGTTCAACTTGATCACAAGAATCACCCGGAATCCATTGCCTGGAAAGCATCCGACTCAGCGGTTCAAGGCGAGCAACAGGCCAAGGCGATGATGCTGGCCTTCTGGGACGGCAGCAAGAAATCGGCTTTGCATATCGACCTGTGGACCAAAGAGATGATGGTGGATGAAATGGCCGATTTTTATTACCAGATGCTGGTCACGATGGCCGACACCTTCAGTCGTGCCACCGCACACAAGGAATTCGTCGATCACATGAAGAACTCCGCCAAGGAATTCCATTCAAAATTCGGCGAGCTGCGCAAAGCAGAGATGAAATCCGCCAGGAATATCTGATCAGGTCACCGTGATGCCCGGCGCACTTTTATGAAAGACACCATCGAACGATTTTCCGACACCATCCGGGTTGCCGCCGGGCAGCATCAGCGGCTGTGCCTGCGCGGATCGGGCAGCAAGGATTTTTACGGCGGGCAGATATCCGGCGCAGTGCTGGATGTCAGGCCCTGTCACGGCATCGTCGCGTATGAACCGCAGGAGCTGGTGTTGACGGCACGCGCCGGAACGACCTTGGCGGAGATCGAAAAGCTGTTGTCGGAAAACGGCCAGATGCTGCCGTTCGAGCCCCCGCATTTCGGCCCCGCTGCCACACTGGGCGGCTGCATCGCCACCGGCCTGTCCGGTCCGCGCCGTGCCTGTCAGGGTGCCGCAAGGGATTTCGTGCTGGGTGTGCGCATGCTGGACGGGCGCGGCGATTTGCTGACGTTCGGCGGACAAGTGATGAAGAATGTGGCCGGCTATGATGTCTCGCGCTTGCAGACAGGTGCGATGGGAACCCTGGGACTGCTGCTGGAGATCTCGCTCAAGGTATTGCCGCGTCCGGTAGCCGAGATCACATTGCGTTTCGAGATGGACCAGGCGCAGGCACTCGATGCGATGAACCGCTGGGCCGGCCAGGCGCTGCCGCTGTCTGCGAGCAGTCACCAGGATCGTGCATTGACGATACGCCTGTCGGGCGCGCTCAGCGCGGTGCAGGCCGCACGACTCAGACTGGGCGGGACGGTAGTCGAGCAGGGCGCGGACTTCTGGTATGGGCTGCGTGAACACAGCGCCGATTTTTTCAAGACCGATCTGCCTTTATGGCGCCTTTCCCTGCCATCCACCGCGCAGCCTTTGCGCATATCCGGCGAGCAACTGATCGAATGGGGCGGTTCATTGCGCTGGTGCAAGACACCGGCAGATGCGCCAACAGTACGGGCTGCCGCCGAAGCTGCCGGCGGACAGGCGACATTGTTTCGCGGCGGGGAAAAGGCGGCGGGCGTGTTCCATCCCTTGCCCGAGCCGCTGATGAAGATACAGCGGAGATTGAAGCAGACCTTCGATCCCCACGGAGTTTTCAATGACGGACGCATGTACGATTTTTAGCGGTTCATTGAACCTAGATTATCCATTAGCCGCAAACCCCTCCCAATTGACCCCTCGCTACGCTCTCCCCTTGTCAGGGGAGGAGCAGGTTCGGTTCTCCCCCTGACTGCGGAAGGGTC
>JBDTPM010000124.1:0-7039 GCA_039932695.1 Gallionella sp.
CGAATCGATCGCGCCATAATCAAGATATTTGCGGAACACGAACGGTTGCACCAGCTGCGTCAATTCGGCGATCTGCGGACTGTCTGCCGGGGCAACGACACGCGCCTTGATCCACGCGTAGCGCTCCCATTCACGACCCTGACTGAGCAGGTACTCCTCCAGAGCGGCAAAGCTCATCACCAGCGGGCCGCTGTCGCCATAGGGACGCAGTCGCATATCCACGCGGAACACATAGCCGTCGGCAGTGAGCTCGCTGATCAGATTGATCAGGCGGCGCCCCATGCGGGTAAAGAATTCGTGGTTGCTCAGTCTGCGCGAGGGTAACGGCGCAGCCGTTGGGTACCCCGCGGCGTCCTCCTTGCGGGGGCTGCGTGCCCCGTCCGTTTCGCCGTCCTCGGGGTAGACGAAGATCAGGTCGATGTCGGATGAGACATTCAACTCGCCGCCGCCCAGCTTGCCCATGCCGATGACCAGCAACTCCTGCAGCTTGCCACTCGCTTCGCCGATCGGTGCGCCGAATTGCACCCGCAAGGCTTCCATCAGACAAGCTTGTGCCAGTTGCACGCATTCTTCGGCAAGCGCGGTCATGGCCTGCATCACTTCGTTCAGGTCGGCAAGCCCATTGAGATCGCGCAGGATAAGTTTGACCATCACCTGCTTGCGCAGCTTGCGCACCGTACGGGTCAACTCGGCCTCATCCGCCAGGTCGAGGCCGGATTGAAGCAGCAATGCCTTGATTTCCGAGCGGTCGCAGGGAGTGGAGTGATTTTCCCGCAACCAATCCAGCAGAACCTGGTCTGTTTCAAGCACGCGCTTCGCATAACGACTACAGCGCAGCGCCTTGTCCAGCAAGGCGGTGAAGGTCGAGGATGGCGAGTTTTCGATATTCATCGGAGAGGCTTCAAGTTAGAATGCGCATTGTCAACGGATTAACCGACAGTTGCCAATCTTAATACATAGCGACAGAAATCGTAGCGAGCGACTGAAGAGCGCTAACCAACAACTAGCAACAGGAATTCGATCACTTTATCCATGTTGAAATCTCCCCCGAACCGTCTGCTCCGGCTTAGTTTGAGCTGGTTGACGCGGCTTGCCATAGTCGTATCGGCAGGTATGGCCGTGCTGATCGCAGTAGCCATCATCGCGCTGCGTTATTATCTGCTGCCCGATATCGAGCAGTATCACGACAGGATCACCGCTTCCCTGGCGACCGCGATAGGCAACTCCGTCACTATCGGCAAGATCGAAGGAGAATGGCAGGGCTTGCAGCCACACCTTGATTTTACCGATGTGCGCATACTGGACGAGCAACAGCAACCCGCATTGGTGTTGCCCGTCATCAAAAGCAGCGTTTCATGGATGTCGTTGTTCAGTGCCGAACTGCGGCTGGCCAGCCTTGAGATTGTCCAACCTGAATTGCTGATACGCCGCGATGCGCAGGGAAAATTCTTTATCGGCGGGATCGCACTGTCCAAACAGGACGGGGAGAAGGGTCTGTCTGACTTGTTGTTGCATCAGTCGCGGATGGTCGTGCGTGATGCGCTGGTCGTGTGGGTGGACGAACTTCGCGCAGCGCCGCCACTGGTGCTGCAACAGGTCAATCTGCGCATCGAGAGTTTTTTTGGCCGGCACCGTTTTGCGCTGCGCGCCTTGCCACCCCCGGAGCTGTCGACCCCGCTGGATGTGCGCGGGGATTTTCAGGTTGCCAGTTTAGATGACATCAGCGATTGGCGCGGCCAGCTTTTTACCCAGTTGGACTACACCGATGTGATGGCATGGCGTCCGTGGCTGGACTTGCCCGGTGAATTCAGCCGCGGGAGGGGCGCGCTGCGTGGCTGGTTGGGCATCAAACATGGCAAGGTGGTTCAGATCGCCGCCGATCTGGACTTGCACGATGTGGTGACCAGACTGGCCAAAGATCAGCAGGAATTGGTTCTGCTCGATCTGCGCGGACGCACCACATGGCAAGAGGTGGACGACGGCTTCGAGATCTCCACCCGGCGTTTGGCGATGCGTCTGCAAAACGGTAACGAGTTGCGTCCCACGGATTTTTATTTTCGTGCCAGGATTACAGGCGATGGACACTTCACCGGCGGCGAGATACGCGCCAATCAGTTGCAACTGGAGACACTCTCCGCACTGTCCAGATACCTGCCACTGGAAGAGGGGCTGCGCTCCAGTCTGGAAACCTATGGGCCGAGCGGAAAGGTATCCAATCTGGACCTGAGATGGCAAGGCGCTCTCGAACAACCGGATGGCTACGAGATCAAGGCGCGGTTCACCAACCTCGGGCTGCGCCAGGTTGGCAAGATGCCCGGATTTTCCGGTTTGACTGCCGATGTGGATTGCAGTGATACGGGAGGCAGGCTGAGTATCAATGCCCGTCAACTGTTCGTGGAGGCTCCTGGCGAGCTACGCGAACCGTTGTCGTTCGCCACACTGACCGGCCAGGCGACCTGGCAACGCAGACGCGGGGAATTATCGATCAATGTGAGTAACATCGCAGTCGCCAATGAAGATCTGGCAGGCAATCTGTATGGCAGTTATCAGACCCAGGCCGGTACCAGGGGAGTGCTCGATCTGACTGCCAAATTGACTCGTGGCGACATCAGGCGAGCTGCCCGGTATACACCGCTGGTCGCATTGCACAAGGAAGGGAATGACTGGTTGAACGGTGCGTTGCTGGCGGGACACACCGAGGACTTTCGCATCCGCATCAAGGGTAACCTGAGCGACTTTCCGCTGGACGGTACCAGGGACGTGATATTCATGATCGGCGGGCATGCGCGGGATGCGGTGCTGGAATTCGACAAAAATTGGCCGCGCATCGAGAATATCACCGGCGAATTCTTGATCAATGGCAACAAGCTGGAGGTGAAATCGCCCTCGGCGAACATGCTGGGCGCACATTTGCAGAACGTTAGCGTCACCTTGCCGGACATGATGAGCGCTGATCTGGCGCTGGAAATAAGGGGCGAAGCAGAAGCTGCCAGCAATGAGTTTTTGCGATTCATCCAGCTGAGCCCGGTGCGCGGCTACATAGACGGATTTACCGACGGCCTCCGCGCCAGTGGCAACAGTCATCTGGCATTGTTTGTGCGCGTTCCGCTACAGGGCAACAAGCCGGTGCAGGTATCCGGCAACATCCGGGTGCAAAAGAACGATATTGGTCTGGGCGATGCTGCGCCGTTGTTGCGCAACACTCGCGGTGTGTTGTCGTTCACCGAGTCCGGTATGCAAGCCAGTGGTGTGTCGGCAGAGATACTGGGCGGGCCTGCCAGCATCAATTTGCAGACTGGCGCAGGAGGTGAGGTGCATGCCAGTGTTCAGGGGCGCAGTGACCTCGATGAGTTGCGCAAAATACAGACCCACCCGCTGTTGGATTATCTGCACGGACGCACAGAGTGGGATGCCGACATCAGAGTCATGAAAAAATCAGCGCAAGTGATCGTAAAGTCGGATCTGCGCGGCATCAGTTCCAGCTTGCCGCAACCCTTCACAAAACCAGACCATGAGGCGATGCCGGTCCGGATAGAAAAGAGCGCTGCCAGCAATGGCAATGATCTCATCACCGTACATCTGGGCAAGCTGCTCAACGCACGATTGGCAAGACACGAAGAAAAAGGCGCGATGGTGATCAGGAATGGCACCATCGTTCTGGGTGAAGGTGGCCTTGAAGGCCGTGACAGGCCGGTTGCTGCGCGAGGCAGAGAGGGTGTGTGGCTGGCAGGCAGGTTGCCGGTGCTGTCGATACAAGGTTGGGAGCGGTTGGCCGGGAGTGCCGGAAGCTCAGGATCGGCGCTGCCGATAGCCGGTGCAAGCCTGCTGATCGATAAACTTGAAGGTTATGGCTTGGGCATCAGTAGTCTGCGTATCGATGCCGCAAGACGCGGCGAAGCAGTGGGGGTGAAACTGGCCAGCACTGCGCTGAGCGGTGACCTGGTATGGCAGCCGCACGGTTATGAAATGCAGGGTAAACTCAGCGCGCGTTTGCTTAGCCTGCACCTGGTGGATGATGATCAGCCTTCGATATCAAATAAGCCAGAAACATCAATACCGCCTGACAGAAATATCCAGCCGGACAAGACGCCGCCACTAGACAGTAACGTGTCGCAACTGCACCCAGACGATCTTCCTGCGCTGGATATTGCAATCGAGGATCTGCAATTAAAGGGCAAGCGTATCGGTCGCCTGGAATTGGTCGGGCATCCCGATGGCAACGATTGGCGGATGCGCCGGTTGCGTATCACCAACCCGGATGGCTCGCTGATGGGGGACGGTATCTGGTACGGCGCCGCATCCAAGGCCGGCAGCAATATCGCAACCTTCACCGGTAAAGCAGATTCAACATCCCAACCAGGCACGGGCGGCAGAGACGGCTCGCATAGCCAGCTCAACCTGCTGCTGGAGATCAGCGATGCCGGGCAGATACTGGTGCGTTCCGGTTACCCGAACACCGTCAAGGGCGGCAGCGGAAAGTTGGTGGCGGATCTGTCATGGTCCGGCTCGCCGGACGAATTCAACTATGCCAGTTTGAACGGCACTCTCAAGCTGGACACCGGCAAGGGGCGCTTTGTAAAAATGGAGCCGGGTGTGGGGAAGCTGCTCAGCATCCTCAGCCTGCAAGCCCTGCCCAAACACATCACCCTGGATTTCAATGACGTGTTCAGCGAGGGTTTCCAGTTCGACAACATCAACGGCAATGCGACGATCAAAAATGGCTTGCTCGACTCGCAGGATTTTCATATCGATGGTTCGTCTGCCAAGGTGACCTTGAAAGGCAGCGTGGACTTGAACAATGAGACCCAGAGCCTGCGGGTGAGGGTATTGCCGACCATAGGGGACACCGTGTCGCTGATCGGCGCGTTTGCCGCAGGGCCTGCGGTAGGTGTGGGTGCGCTCATCCTGAATAAAGTATTGGGCGATCCCCTCGATAAGTTGGTGTCATTTGAATACAATGTGAGCGGTACCTGGAGCGACCCCAATGTGGTCAAGGTTGCAAGAATCCAGCCGCAACGAAATAACACGAGTGAATAGGAAAATAATCATGTCAGCAGGCGATACAACACAGCAACGCATAGCCGCGCAGTTCAACGCCTTCAAGGTCGCTGCCGTGCAGATGGCTTCCGGCCCCAATGTGACGGGTAACCTCAGCGAGGCGCGTCGCCTGATCGCCAAAGCCGTCGAGCAGGGTGCGCGGCTGGTGGTGCTTCCGGAATTCTTCGCGATCATGGGCATGGGTGAGAAGGACAAGATCGCGGTGCGCGAGCAGCCGGGTCAGGGGCCGATCCAGGCCTTCCTCAGCGAAACCGCGCGCAAGCACAAGATCTGGCTGGTGGGCGGATCGATCCCGCTGGTGGCAAAATCGCCTGACAAGGTGCTGAGCAGTTGCCTGGTGTTCGATGAGCATGGCGAGCAAGTGGCGCGTTATGACAAGATCCATTTGTTCGGCTTGGAGCTGGGCAACGAAAGTTATGACGAAGCCAGAACCATAGAGCCGGGCAACCAGGTCGTGGTGGTTGATAGCCCGTTCGGGCGCATCGGTTTGGCGATCTGTTACGACTTGCGTTTCCCCGAGCTGTTCCGCTCGATGAAGAATGTGGACATCATCGTTCTGCCGTCCGCATTCACCGAGACCACCGGCAAGATGCACTGGGAAGTGCTGGTGCGCGCGCGCGCGATTGAAAATCTGTCCTATGTGATCGCCGCGGCGCAGGGCGGTTATCACGTCAACGGGCGCGAGACGCATGGCAACACGATGATCGTCGATCCCTGGGGCAGGGTGCTGGACAGGCTGCCGCGCGGTTCTGGTGTCGTGATAGCAGATGTCAATCCTACCTACCAGGCCAGCTTGCGTAAAAGCCTGCCGGCGCTGACGCATCGCGTTCTTTACAGTTGCGAACGATGAAACGCGTTCAGCAACAGGGATCCTTCGACACGCTGTTCGCCACTGCACAGCGCTCACTGCTCGCGCCTTATGCGATAGGGGCGGGCCAGATCGAGCAAGTGTTTGCCAGCATGATGGCGCATCGCCTCGACTATGCCGATCTGTATTTCCAGTACAGCCGCGCCGAGAGCTGGTCGCTTGAGGAAGGCATCGTCAAGTCCGGCAGCTTCAACATCGATCAGGGCGTCGGGGTGCGCGCGGTGAGCGGCGAGAAGACCGCCTTCGCCTATTCCGACGACATCAGCCTGAACGCGCTGGACAGCGCGGCGCAGGCGACCCGCGCGATCGCCAGACAGGGCGGCACACAGAGTGTGCCCATCGGTTCATTTGGCATGCGTCACGGGTCGCGGCGTGACATCTATCTGCCGGAAGATCCGATCGCCAGTCTCAAGGATGCGGACAAAGTCGCGTTGTTGGAACGCATCGAGGGCTATGCGCGCGCGCTCGATCCGCGCGTGGTGCAGGTGATGGCGGGCCTGGCCGGCGAATACGAAGTGGTGATGGTGGCGCGCAGCGACGGCTTGATGAATGCCGACATCCGCCCGCTGGTGCGGCTGTCGGTGCAGGTCATCATCGAGAGCAACGGCCGCCGCGAGCAAGGTTCGGCGGGCGGCGGAGGACGATTCGATTACGCTTATTTCGACGATGCGATGCTGCGCAAATATGCGGCGCAGGCGGTGCATCAGGCGGTGGTCAATCTGGATGCTGCGCCTGCTCCGGCAGGCAACATGACCGTGGTGCTGGGCAACGGTTGGCCGGGCATATTGCTGCATGAGGCGATCGGCCACGGCCTGGAAGGCGACTTCAACCGCAAAGGCAGCTCGGCATTCTCCGGCCGTATCGGCGAGCGCGTCGCGGCACCGGGTGTCACCGTGGTCGACGACGGCACACTGGCGACCCGGCGCGGTTCCTTGCAGATGGATGACGAAGGCAATCCCACCCAATGCACCACGCTGATCGAGAATGGCATCCTCAAAGGCTATCTGCAGGACTCGCTCAACGCGCGATTGATGGGCGTGTCGGTCACCGGTAACGCACGCCGCGAATCCTACGCGCACCTGCCGATGCCGCGCATGACCAACACCTACATGC
>JBDTPM010000125.1:0-9216 GCA_039932695.1 Gallionella sp.
CCGCGCTCATGCCCAGATTCTGCAAGTCGAGCCGGCCTGCTTCCTTGTCGAGCAGTCGCAACACCGCACGTTCACCGTGTCCGGTGGGCAGCGTGGAGACCCGGACATCGACAGGCTTGCCGCCCACGCGCAGCGTGATACGGCCATCCTGCGGCAAACGTTTTTCGGCGATGTCGAGCTGGGCCATGATCTTGATGCGCGAGATCAGCGAGGCGTGGATCGCCTTCTTGGGCCGCACCACATCGCGCAAGCTGCCGTCGATGCGAAACCGCACCACCGAGATCTGCTCGAACGGTTCGATATGGATATCCGAAGCGCCTTCGCGCAATGCCTGCGTCAGCAGCGCATTGATCATCCGGATCACCGGCGCGTCATCGGCCGATTCCAGCAAGTCTTCGACAGCCGGCATGTCCAGCATCAATTTGTTCAGGTCGAGGTCGGATTCATATTCATCGATGACCTGTGCAGCGTCGCCTCCGGAACCGGCATAGGCTTTCGCGATCGCCGATGCCAGTACTTCACTCGGCATCGATTTTACTTTGATGCGCCCGAGACAGCGGCTCACTTCCGCGATCGCGCCTGGAGCGGTTGCCTCCGATATCATGACTTCTACAGCGCTGCCGGCAGCATCATCTCGCTGCGCCAGAATCGTAAAGTCACGGGCAAAAGCGTAAGGCAGAAGTTGTGTATCGCTCATGACGATCGGATCGCTCTTGGTTGGACCATCGCTTACTCTTTTGGCGCTGCCGTAACTGGCTCTTGCGGCGTAGCCGCAGCCGGTTCCTGAGGAGCGGTATTTTGCAGGGGCGCAGATTGATTATTTTCCGGCAGTGTATTTGCGGGTGTGTCCGGCTTGCTCCTGTTGGAATTGGAGCCCGCGTCCTTCTGTTTGTACAATGAACCTTTGACCATGCGTCCGTCCTGCAATGGAGGCAACACCGGCGCGTTCATGTTCGGTAGCACGATAGTGTGCTCCGGTTGCCCGTTGATTTCCTCATTGCGGATGTACTCGTAGCGATCTCCCGCCAGACTCACGCTCTGCTCGGTGTTGCGTATCACGGTCGGACGCAGGAAGACCATCAAGTTGGTTTTGACACGACTGCGCTTTGTGTATTGGAACAAGCCACCGATGATTGGGATATCGCCCAAGCCGGGTACTTTCTCGACGCCGTCTTGCATGTTGTCGTCGATCAAACCGCCCAGCACGATGATCTGTCCATCATCCACCAGCACGTTGGTATCGAGCGATCTCTTGCTGGTGATGAGTCCGGCCGGGTTGGTCGAATCCTGAATGGCGGATGTTTCCTGATAGATCGCCAATTTGACCGTGCCTCCTTGAGAGATCTGCGGCTTCACGCGCAACGTCAAGCCGATATCCTTGCGCTCCACCGTCTGAAATGGATTGACACCAGCAGCCCCGGCAGATGCCGCTGTCGTGTATTGGCCGGTAATGAATGGCACGTTCTGGCCGACGACGATCTTCGCTTCTTCGTTGTCGAGCGTGATCAGGTTGGGCATCGACAGGATGTTCGCGCTGCCGTCAGTTTCAAGCGCGTGGGCCAATGCCCCCAAACCTGAACTATTAAGAATCCCGACGGTCAGGCCGTTACCCGGTGCCAGAATGGTACCGGAGGCTTTTGCTACGCCTTGGCTGATAAGATTGTTACCACTCGTTTGCGGTGTGAATCCGGTGAGAGCGCCGACCCGATATTTGCTGGTGCTATCCCCCGACGCGCCGGCCCATTGCACGCCCAATTCTGCCGCTTTGCTTGCCGATACTTCGACGATCAGCGACTCGATATAGACCTGGGCGCGTCGCGCGTCGAGCTGGTCGATGACGGTGCGCAAGTCTCGGTAGACGGACTCGCTGGCAGTGATGATCAGCGTGTTGGTGGTCGGGTCGGCCTGAATGAATCCTGCCGATCCACCAATCGGCAGCGGGGTATATGCCGGAGAGGACTGGCTTGATGCCTGGCCCGATGCGGGCGATGAAGTCGATGGAGTGGGTGGTGCGAAGCTGATAGCGGAGCTGTCTGACGACACCACCGCACGCAGGGTTTGCGCCAGCTTGGTCGCTTCTGCATTCTTCAGATAGACCACATGCACGTTTCCCGGTTGCGCGGTAGGTTGATCGAGTTTTTCAATCAGCGCTTTCGCCAGATTGGCGCGAGCTTCGGACGGTGCCCGAATCACGACAGAATTGGTGCGCGGATATGCCAGTACACTGGTGCGTCCTGCATCGCCTCCGGCAGCACCCGCTCCGCCAGAGTCCATCAGTCGATTGACCATCACCGCGATATCGCTGGCGATGGCATAACGGATAGGCACCACATTCATCTCGTTGTTGGCGGGGCCGTCCAGTGCGGAGATTATCTTGCCCAACCGCAGCAGGTTATCGGCGTAATCGGTGATGACCAGCGTGTTGTTGCCCGGGTTGGCGTTAATCGTGTTGTTGGGCGAGATCAGCGGGCGCAACACCGCTACCAGGTTGGCCGCGGATTCAAATTTCAAATGGAAGATCTGGGTCGCGATCTGGTCGCCGCGCACCGCACCGGCCTGGATCGGGCTTGCCTGCAACTTGGCATCTGCTTCCGGCACCACCTTTGAATAACCATTTCCGGCCACTACCGTGTAACCACGCAAACGCAACACCGAGGTCAATAGTTGAAATGCCTGGGCCTTGTTGAGCGGTTTCTCGGATACCAGGGTGACCGTGCCTTTGACACGCGGATCGATGATGAACGTGGTATTGGTGTAATCGCCGACTGCCGCGATCACCGATTCGATATCGGCATCGACGAAATTGAGCGTGCCATTGCTCGGGCCGGCTTCCTTGTTTGCACTGGGGGCTTCCTTGGCGGGGACTTTGTTGGGGCTGGTGATTTCGCCCGGGCCGGGGCTCCCTTCCAGGACCGGATCCTGCGCCTGCGCCTGCTGAGTGGTCACTGCCGCGAACAACAAAATCATCGTGGCACTCCAACTCCGCCATTTCGGCGATCTCTGTGATGTTCCCGGCATTCCATTCATGTGCAATATATTTTTTATCATTTGAACTCTAGCGCGATGACATCTTTGTCGCCAACTCGGCGGCGTTGACCCAGCAAATTCAGAAAATTCGCCAACCTTTGTTCTTGCCCGGCTTCGGCTTGCGCCGTTCCGGAAAACTGCAAGCGTCCATTGGCGAACATACCTGACCCATTCAACAGCATCGGCCCTTTGACGGTCTTGAGCGTCACATCCGCCTGAGTCCCTTGCCAGGCTAGTGCCAGATCATAGCTGCCCAGCGGCCTGACCGGTGACAGCCGCGATCCGAGATCATTCAATTCCAGTTTCATCGCGCCGACCATCCCGACTTTTCCATTCTGCTGCGTCAATTGCAGCGGTTCCCATGACAAGCGCATCTGACCGGACGGCTGCACTGTATTCAGCGGTGCGCCCAAAGCGGCCAACCGTTCCGCCGGTAATACAATTGCGCTCGGACTCACTTCCCATTGATGCCAGCTACCCGTCACGCTGATCGGCTGCGACAGTGCTGCATCGTTTTCCAGTTCCGCATCGACACTGCCCAGCAATACCATCGGCGACAAACGCCACGAGAAGCGTCCCGGCAACAGCGGCGTCACCGGTTCCAGACCGCTGGATGCGCCGCCGATGAACGCCGAACCGCGCCACAATGTGCCACGCGCATCCCCAAGCGTCAAGCGGCCCCCGGTCTGTTTCTCCACCATGGACATCATCCATGTCGCCGGGAAAAACATCATCATCGTAAGCGCAACACTGGCAATACCCGCCAGCAACCATATCAGGATGCGGAGCAATGTATTTCCTTTTCACTCCGTTCCCGGATCGCGCACAAACCAGCCGATGAAACGGGGCGAGTGATACTGTCTATGCAGGATGCCGTGGCCGAACACACAAGCTTTTCCTGCATCGAATCATTCATGTGCGGGCCTGCGCAATGTAATGGTTGCATTGACCATGTCGGGTTGGGACAGCACGGTGATATTGGCATCGGTCACAGAAAGCAGCGCGGTCTTTTGCATGTCTTCCAGCCAGTAGAGTGTGCTGGCAAAAGAGACTGTAGCGAGTTGCACCTTGGCAAAATCGCCGGACAGCATCACGCTTTGCGGCTTCAAGCGGTTGCGGGCAAGCGCTGCCTCGATAGTTTCCTTGGACATGGCTGATTGCGGCGCAGCGGGATTCCCGGAAAGTGACGCGGCTTCCTTCGAAAATGACCGCATCTGCGCGACTTGCTGGCGCAGCACGGGCAGTTTCTTGTTCAATCGTTCGCGACCGGTCAGGGCCGGATCGATCAGCAGGGAATAGGCCAGGCCCAATGTCACCACCAGCGCCGCTGCGCCAAGCATGTTGCGCTCACGCGCATCGCGTACCGCCCAGAATTCCGAGAATGATTGCCTGGATTGGCCTAGCACACCGGTCAGATTCATTTTGCGCTCCTGATCTGCCAGACGACCGAACCCGATTGTTCAGGCGCAAGGTCCAGCGCCAGATCGCGCTTCGCCAGCGCGGTTCTCATCTGCCGGGTAGGTGCTTCACCGCCGGGTCCTTCGACTCGGCTCAGGACAGGCTTCAAGCGCACGAACAGGCTGCGCCCGTGATAATCGAGTGCTGCGATCGAGACATTTTTCCCCGCCGCAGCTACGGCGCCGGCCCAGGCCTCGCCAAAGGCCGAAGTGATCGCAGTAAAATCGTCCGGAGCGGCCTGACCGGAATCATGTCTGGCGATCGCGAGCTTCTGCTGCATCTGAGCGATCGGATCGATGATCACTGACTCTTTCGGATAAACCGACTTGTATATCTGGACCATGGCCGCGCGCAGTGAATCGGATTCGCGCTTCATGTGCAACCAGTCGATATTCAATGCGGTGACATTGATGAACAGAACCGCAGCGGCCAGCGCCAGCGGCCAGCGCCACGGGCGCCAGTCCATCCTGGGACCGGTTCCGGCGCTCAGTCCCGCCATCAGATCAAGCGTCGTGCCATTGGCACCGGCGATCCAGCGCGACCAGCTGTCGGCGTATACGCTGATGCGCTTGTTCAACGAGATGGATTCATCGACTGCGTCCTGGTAGGCACGCACCAGTGATTGCGGCACATACAGCGTGATCGGGGCTTCGGGCACAACCGCGCTCAAGGTTCGTATCGTTTCGGGTGCTGCGGATCCATTTTGTTCATGCGTGATCACCAGGCCGATGCCGGCCTGTTCGGACAAGCGCAGCGTCATGTCGATATCGGCTTCCCAATCGTTGATGGCGGCGGCCACACTGCCCGGTTGATCGGTTTGACAGGGCAGGCACAATTGCGCGGGCAATGCCTGGATATGACGTGCGCCGTAGGCGATGAATGTACTGGTGAGCTGGTCGAGCCAGGCGCGTTGTGCCACCGCGATGGTGCGCAATCCATCCGATACGCCGTTTGCAACGATCACGCACTCGGCTGGATCGCACAGCAACTGTTCTTCCACCAGGTTGGGCAAAGCGGCTTTCAGCCTGGCGGCAGACAGCGGCGGCACTTGCAAACGCAACACGTTGACATCGCTGGCGGCTAACAGCAGAACCACGCGCCGGGCCTTTGCTACTATGCTGGCCAAGTCCGATAATGGTGCCGTTCCCTGACGCTCGATCGCGCTGCCATGCGAAACCAGTGCAAACGGACAAGCAATGGCAGGCCAATCGGGCGAGCTGCCGGCGATGGCTTTGGAAACCAGGCGGATATAGAGTGTGCTCAAGGCGTCTCGCCTGTTTGACTAAAGGGCAGCATGTAATATTTCATTTTGTCCATACTGATATCGATATCTTAACATGCACTCTGGATAGTACGGGCTTTGTGGGAGTCAGTGATAGAGCCCGTGATATTTGGCTGCGCGGATGGCGGTATCGCGACAAGCACCGCACCAAAGGGCAACGCCACCAGATCCTTATTCATTATAGTTTTCCAAGGAAGATCATTAAGGTTCGGGGAGCATAGAGGAGAGTCGAAAATTAATATGTGCGCTGCCGTACACATAACGAAAAAAAGGACCCTCGCGGGTCCTTTTTTCTTGCTTCGTGATTGCTGAATTACTTTTTGCCACCCTTGCGGCCTGGGTTGCCCGGCTTGTTGCCATCGTTCTCATCGTTCGACCCGAACGGGTTGTTATGGGCCGAGTGGCCTGGATCGCAGCCTTCAGGTCCGTTGCCTACGCCCTGGTTGCACTTGTCATGGTCATCGTGGCCGTTATGGTGGCCATTGTTGTCGTGATCGCCATCGTGGTCATGGTGGCCATTGTTGTCGTGATCGCCATCGTGGTCATGGTGGCCATTGTTGTCATGATCGCCATCATGGTCACCATCGCAATTATGACCCGTCTTGCAAGGTGGAGGAGGTGGTGGAGGCTGCGTTCCGCCGCAGATTGCGATGCTGGTGCCAGTCATCGTTATTGCTGCTACGTTGGCAAATGCACCACCGACCAGGCTTGTATTCACCCCGGTAAAAGTGATGGACTGATTCGCGAGAACATCACCAACCATGGACGTATTCGACCCGATGGTCGCTGAGCTGCCGATCTGCCAAAATACACCTGCATCGCAGGCCTGGGCACCATTGACAAGAACTTGCGCCAACGCCGGAGCCGTTGCTCCTGTTGTGAGCGTGGTCCCCGTCCGGAAAATATAGGTGCCGCCGCCGGTGAGATTAAGTGTTCCGCCCAATGTAGCCGCGCTACTGAAACAATACACGCCGGGGCTGAGCGGTTGACTTACTATCACGCCGTTGTTGTCGGTGAGGGGTCCGGATAGCTCGGTAACACCATCAAAGGTGTGATCGCACGCCTGTGATGTGAGTTGACTGTCCGTGCCACTGGCCCCGAAGAGGTCGCTGTGAGCCGTGATGGCCGTTTGGTCACCCGCGTGTACCGTTCCACTTATCGTGCACAAAACCGCAGGGTATCCGGGGAAACCGGTGACCGATAAGAGCGATCCCACATCTCCGACAATGGCGGATCCGGTACAGGTTAGGCCAGCACCTGAGAGGGCGGCAAAACTCGATGCCGTGCCCAGAGAAGGTGCGGTTGCAGCCCATGCCGCCATCGGGGCCGCGGTTAGAAATGCGACCAGTGCAATCAGGCTCGCGGATAAATGTTTTTGAGTGTGTTTCATGGTGAGACTCCTTGAAATGATTTTACAACTTAAGTCAGGAAAGAATTCCATGCGGCTATGAATCTTGAGTGAGTACACCGCTGGTGTTCTTTCTTCACGACGTAGGCAGTTACACATACAGGTTTGTTCAGGCCAACATAGGATCAAACTGAAGCGAAACTGCTTATCGACAATGCAATGTAACTCTTGCACCCAAGTCGCACCGTGCGTTGGCCCACATAAGGAAAACTATTTCCAATGACCTGCGCATTCTCTGGTTGAATATCAGTCTTATAGTTCTTTTAGTTCTTTGTGCTGCAGCAAATACTGCGCCCACCACAAGGCAATACCCGATGCAGACATTGTGCGCCAGCGCACATACAACAGCGTATCCATGTTGTATCTTGTCAAAATCTCGCAGTTCACCGAGGTGTATAGCGTAATTGTGTTGCCAGAGCAGCATCGGTTTTCGGCATCGGAAATGCAACTTTTGCATCTTCGGTCGTCGGCTATGGATGCACCCGGATGCGAATCACCCAGGATAATCCAATGCAAGTTGCATATCGTGTTCCTGTCGCCAACAGTCTGCTTGCTGCTTTGCCTGACAAGGTCTGTCAGTCTCTGCTTGCCCATATGGAAACGATCACGCTGACTTCCGGCGAAGTGCTCTATCGTCCCGGTGAGCCGATACACCATGTTTACTTCCCGACCGACACGATGGTGTCTTTGCTCACCATGGCAGAGGGACATCAGGCAATTGAAGTCGGCATGGTTGGCCGTGAAGGCATGCTCGGGATCCCGTTGGCGCTTGGGGTAAGCGAGTCGCCGGTGAGCGCCGTGGTACAGGGAGCGGGAATGGCCTTGCGCATGACATCCGCGCACTTCCACAAGGAATTTCAGCATAGTGCGCAGTTGCAACGAGGGGTTTACCGCTACATCTACGAGCTGATGATACAAATGACCCAAACCGCCGCGTGCAATCGCTTTCACCGGGTCGAAGCCCGTCTCGCACGCTGGCTGCTGATGACGCGCGACCGCGTACGATCGGACCACTTTCATCTGACGCAGGATCTGCTCGGCAATATGCTGGGTGTGCGGCGGGTCGGTGTCACCAAGGCAGCCGGCGACTTGCGCCTGCGCAATCTGATCAGTTACAACCGTGGCGAGATCACGATTCTCGATGGCGACGGACTCGAAGCGGCCGCCTGCCAATGCTACCAGATCGTCAAGGACATGCACGATGTTGCGTGAACATGGCCTGATCGTCATGTATTGCTCGTAGAGCACATTTCCAAAAGAAGACCCGGTAACGGGATTGCCGTCACCGGGCCAATTTGCCTCAGGTGTTCATCAGGGGGAGGATTGAACACCCGTGCGCATCTTCCCCCTCTGTCACTAGAAACTCTGTTCGGTAACGCACATTTCCCGTTTCAAAGTGTACTTTAAGAGTAAAATCGAAGCTGTTTCTCTCGGAACAAGATGCGCTGAGTCGCCTCTTTGAATTGGTTTTAATCCAATCGCTTGTACGCTCTGGAGATAAATAGATGAGTATTATTAGAACCGCCGAGCATATTCCCTCTCAAAACCATCTTCTCGGCGCGCTGCCTGCGGAAATTTTTGAACGCATCTCTCCGCATCTGGAACTGATCTTGATGCCGCTGGGTGAAGTCATCTACGAATCCGGCTGTCAATTGCAACATGTCTATTTTCCGACGACCTCCATCTTGTCGCTGCACTATGTCATGGAGGATGGCGCAACAGCGGAGATCGCCGGAGTGGGCAATGAAGGAGTGGTCGGGATCGCACTTTTCATGGGCGGCAATACCACGCCCAGCCGGGCCATCGTGCAGACCGGCGGCTATGGTTACCGGTTGAAGATGCGGGTGATGATGGAGGAATTCAATCGTATCGGTGGACGCCGTACCGGCGTTTTGCATAATTTGTTCCTGCGTTACACCCAGGCATTGATCACACAGATATCCCAAAATGCGGTCTGCAACCGGCATCATTCGGTGGAACAGCAATTGTGCCGCTGGCTGTTGTTGACCCTGGACCGATTGCCCTCGAGTGAGTTGACCAT